>JAJXPD010000076.1 GCA_021641325.1 Opitutales bacterium | reverse complement strand
GTGCTTCACCGCACTAAGGGCGCGGAGGCGGAGCGCAACAACTCCGTTAGCACTTACGCCCCCGTGTCTGACGGCGAGAGGCGCAGGGTGGCGGTGGAGCTGAAAGTTCCCGCCGACTGCAAGTCTGTGCTGTCGTTCGGCGGCGACGGCGAAAAATCGCCGTCGGGGCGTCCCAGAAACGCCGCCTTTTTTGACAACGTTTCGATAGATTCGGTCCCGCTTTACAACGGCGATTTCGAAAAGGGAAACGACTCGTGGAGCGTTGAGTCGGGCGGGAATTTCCCGGCGAAGATCGGCGCGTATCCGCGGGCTGCGGGCGCGGCGCACGGCGTGTTTGCGGCGCGGGCGAGTTCGTTCGGCGCGGTTCGGCGGACTGTTTCGCTCGAAGGCGGCAAGGTATTCGAGCTTGCGTTCGACGTTCTCGGCGCGAAGCCGTCGGATTTGGAGACCGACTTCCCCCTCGACCTCAAAAAATCCGCCAACGCTTCGCCTTCCGACTTCGCGCAAATGCGCAAGCTGCCGAAGGGCGCGATGCTCGGCGCGTTTCTTGAAAAGCTTTCCGGCAGTGCGGGCGTTTCGGAAGTTTGCGGCATAAAATTCGACATTGCAAATTCCGCGGCGAACTCCGGCAAGCTCGTCGTTGCGTTGAAGTCGTCGGCTGCTCCCTCCGCGCCGGCATCGGTCAAGACAGGCGGAATTTCGCGGTCGGGGCGGTATATTTACGTTGTGCACGCGCTGGCGAATCCCGACAGAATGCAGAAAGGCTGGTCTTTCGGCGCGCTTAACATCGAGTATACCGACGGCGTGAAAAAAGGCTTCAGAATGCGCTACGGAATAGATGCGGACGTGTACCGCGCGGCGAACCGCGCTCTCCGCAACGGGCGAGTCGCGTTTCCTTCCGACGGCGGCGCGCTTTACATGAGCCGCTTTCCGCTCGACGCCAACAGGCGCGTCGAGAAAGTGTCTTTTTCGGCGTACGGAAACGCGCCGTGGATTGTCGTTGCGGCGACAATTTCGGACAAAAAAGTTGACCCCTGCGAGACGACCACACCGAAGGGAAATCCCGACTGGGTGCTTGCCGACATTCCCGAAGACCACCCCGTCAGGGCGGGCAGTGCTCTCGACCTCTCGTCGTTCCTCCCCGACGCCGAGGCGGGGGTTTTCGGCAGGGTCATTATTTCGCCGCGCGGCACGATGGCGTTCGAAAAAAACCCCGACGCCGACGTCAGGTTCAAGGGCTACACGTTTTATCCGCATTCTCTCGTTTTGAAGTACGACTTTGAGACCGCCCGCGACAATATGCGCAAGTACGCCGCGCAAATCAGAAAAAACGGCTACAATCTTCTGCGCATAAACTTCGACTATCTGAAATCGGACACAAAGCGAGCCGAACGCGCCTACCGCTACGACGAAATCGACTATCTTATCCGCGAGCTGAAACGCAACGGGGTCTACATACACCTGCCGCTCGCGTGGTACGACATCGGCACGAAAAACTACTCGTTCCCGCAGCGCAACGACGTTAAAATCCGCGCTATTTTCGGCGAGCCCGAAGCCCGCGCAATGTGGCGCGAGACCGCCGAAGAGCAGCTCAACCACGTCAATCCGTACACGAATCTCGCGTGGAAGGACGACCCCGTTTTCCAGCTTTTCGAGTACTACAACGAGCTTTCGATTTGCCACAACAAGTTCGACGAATTTTCGCCCGCGACGCAAAAGCTATTGACCGACCGCTGGCGCGTGTGGCTTGAAAAACGCTACGGCACGGTCGGCAAGCTCAACGACGCGTGGCGCGGGAAGGCGTGGGCGAAGCGCGGCGGCTATCCGTTGAAGTCGTTTGCCGACGCGCAGTGCCTGACGGCGGGCGCGGACTGGGGGCGTTTCTGCCGCGAGGCGGAGTCGGAGTTCGCCGACTTCTGCAAAATGGTCGTGCGCGGCACGGGCTACAAGGGCATAGTTTCGCAGCGCAACTTGGGCCGCGCCGTGTACGACTCTTGGGCGCGCGGCGGGTTTTCCGAAAACGTCATAGTGAACTCGTACTACGAGCACCCCGGCGGACTGTACACGCCAGACGCCGACCACACCTGCAATCAGGAGTCGTCGATAGCGCGTTCCGCGGGCTACTGGCGGGCGATTGCGCTTTCCAAGCACGCCGACCGCCCGCTTTCGGTTACCGAGTACAACCACTGTTATTGGAACAAGCACCGCTTCGAGATGATGTCGGTCTTCGCGCCGTACTCGGCGTTCCAGAATTTTTCGACGCTTATAATCCACGCGAACGCGGTTCCGTGGCGCGGTGGCTGGAAGTCGAGGCTGTCGCCGTTCAACGTCGCCGATTCGCCCGCGATTCGCGCGGCGGAGCTGTTCAACCAGTGCTTCTTCATGCGAGGCGACGTGAAGCCCTCCGAGCACAGGGTGGACATGCTGATTGGCAAAAACTTTGTCGAAAAGGAGGATCGCGCGTTGAGTTCGGTCGGCGGCGGGCAGGGGCACATACCGCTGATTGTGGGCTTTGCTGTGAAGTCAGACGCGCCCGTTCCCGCGAATCTAAAAAGCTCTAACCCCAAACCCGCCGACATGCAGATTCTTCCCGAAGGCGCGGCGGAAATCGTAACCGAGGGCTGGGCGCAGCGCGTTGTGGAGTCGGGCGACGGAAGCTTCGACCTCTCCAAATTCGTCGCCGAGGCGAAACGCCGCGGCATGCTTTCGCCCGACAACGAGAGCGACCCCGCCGCGGGCGTCTACCAGACCGACACGCGGCAAATCACAATGGACGCCAAGCGCGGAAGCATGAAAGTTGCAACCGACAAGTCTTGCGCGATAACCGTTCACGGAAACACGGCGGCGACTGCGGGCGCGTTGCGGCTGCTATCGACGACAGTTCCCGCGAGCGTCGGGCTTGCGTCGCTCGACGGAGCGGAAATCGGCAAAAGCTCGCGCCTTGTGTTTGTGTACGCCACTCAGGAAAACAACATCGACGCAATCACGAGCCTCGACGGCATTCTTTCGCTGAACGAGGGGCGCGGGCCCGTGGCGGTGCGCCGCGGCAGGGTTTGCGCCGAGCTGAAGCTCGACCCCTCCAAAAAGTTTTCCGTCTACGCGCTCGCGCTCAACGGCGAACGCCGCGGCAAAGTGTCCGCCGAATTTTCGGGCGGCGCTCTCAAGCTCGACATCGACAACGGAGCGTTTGCAAACGGCGCGCCGACTTTCTTTGAAATCGTTTCGGAATAAAATATGTTCAAAAATAGCGTTTTGTGTCCGAAAATAATTTCGGCTTTCGCGGTTTTTTGCGCCTTAGCGCATTGCGGCGCGGCGTTTGCGGCGGAGCGCGACTCGCTGCGAGACTGCGGCGCGAGAATTGCCGTCGCCGCCGATTTCCCGCTTTTGCGCGGCGATGCGGAATCGGCAACCGTCAGGGAGTACAAGTCGAAAGGCGCGGGCGGCAAGACAAGCCATGTGCTGTTTGCCATGCACTTCAACTCCGACCCGTCCGCGTGGGAGGAGATGAAGTTTTCGTTCGTGCCGTCGGAGTCGGGCGTCGTGCGCCTTTCGCTTTCGGGCGTCGAAAAGCGGCGCGGAGCTTCCGTCCGCAAGCTTGCCTCGTACTACGACGACCTGAAAATCGACGGTGCCCCGCACCCCAACGGAGGCTTCGAAAATGGCTTTGCGGGCTTTTCGTTCGCGAACCCCGCGCCGAAAATCGTGTTCGGCTCGAACCGCGCGGCGTCGGGCGGGGCGTGCCTGCGGGCGTGGTCGCGCACCTATACATGCGCGACGCTGAAAGTGGAAAGGGGAAGGCCCTGCGAAATTTCCGTCATGACGCGCCCCGCGGGAGAGCTTCCCGAAATCGAGGACGCTTTTATCGACATTTCCGCCGCGGCAAACTCCGCCGTTGGGTCGTTCACGAAGGCGGGCGCAGTCGCTTTCGACGGAATCAATTTCTGGCTCGCTGGTTCGGACGGCGCGGTGAAAACCCTGCGCTTTCCGCCGAAAAACGGCAAGCCCGCCAAGATTTCGGTGGGCGGCGAAAACAGGGCGGGGCGGTATCTCTACCTCCTCCACCGCATGGACAATTCGGCGTCGAAGCCCGACGCCTACATTGCGTCGGTCATTGTGAAGACCACGGGGAACAAGCCCGTCAAGCGCTTCGTGAAAATCGACAGGGACTGCGGGCGCAAAAACGCCTACGCGCCCGCGCACAACGCAAAGGCGGTGTTCTTCGGCGACGCCGAAAACAAAAGGGACGTTTGGTATTTGTCGCGCTTCGAGACGGGCGGGCTTACCGACGTCGAGGAGATAACTTTCAACACTTGGGCGGACGGCGACTGGTCGATAGCAGCCGCCACGCTTTCCGACACCGACGTTCCGACTTTTGAAGTCTGGAAGCCCGCGCCCGACAAGTGGGCGGCGGCTGACATTCCCGCGAAAATGTCGGTGCTCGAAAACTCCGCGCTCGACCTCTCGCGGTTTTTCCCCGACGCCGAGGCGGGGGCGTTCGGCAGGGTTATCGTCTCGCCGCGCGGCACGATGGCGTTCGAAAAAACGCCCGAACGCGACGCGCGTTTCAAGAGCTTCACGATGTCGCTTGCGCCGTTTTTCAGAATAGCCGACATCGACGCCCGCAAGCGTTCGCTCAAAAGCTACGCCGCGCAAATCAGGCGGGCGGGCTACAACTGCGTGCGCATGGAGTTCGAACAGTTCAAGAGCCACTCGGAGCGCAAAAATTTCAAAACCGCGATGGACTGCCTCGACTACTTTTTTTCGGAGCTGAAAAAAAACGGCGTGTATGTCCACCTTGTAATCACTTGGCAGGAGTTGGGCGAGAGGGGCTTCAAAATGGGCGAAATGCGCGACGATTCCAAGCTGCGCTGCCTCTTCGGCGACAAGACCGCGTGGCGGGCGTGGCGGAATGTCGCCGAGCTTCAGCTCAACCACTTCAACCCGTACACGAATCTCGCGTGGAAGGACGACCCGATGTTCTTGCAGGTTGAGCATTTCAACGAGCTTTCCATCGTGCTTTCGCGCCTGAAACGCGGCACGCCGCGCACGCAAAAACTCGTGCTTTCGAAGTGGCGCAAGTGGCTCGAAAAAAAATACGGCACGGTCGAAAAGCTCAACGAATCGTGGAACAGAAAGGGCTTTGTGTACAACAGCGGCACGTTCGACTACGCCGATTTTTCCGAAGTCGGCGATCCGTTCGTGAAAAATCCCGACTGGCAGGAGTTCGCGCTCGACCGCAAAACGCGCTTCCTCAAATTCTGCAACAAAACCGTCCGCGAAACCGGCTACAAGGGGATAATCGCGAGCGAGAACGTGGCGTCGTCGCCCGCGCAGAATGTCCCGCGCGGCGAAATGTTCGAGTCCATAATTTCCAACACATACTTCGCGCACCCCACGGGGCTTAACACAAAGGACGCCGCGACGCGCCAGAACAGCTGCATAGGCGACGCCTTCCCGAACCTCGGCTCCGTGCTCTCGCGCCGCTTCGCCGACAGGCCGATAGGCATTACCGAATTCAACCACTGCTGGTGGAACATGCGAAGATACGAGGTTCTGGGCACGTTCGCGCCGTACGCCGCGTTCCAGAACATGTCGATGCTGACAATCCACGAGGACATTGTTCCGTCCGACGTGAACGGGCTGCTGCCGCCGCATTTGAAGCTCAACCCGTTCAGAATCTGCCGCTCGCCGATTGTGAGGGCGTCGGAACTGCTCTCTGCGTGCTTCTTCGTGCGCGGCGACGTCGCGCGGGCTAAGTCGCGCGTGGACATGGTTATGGCGGGCGAGTATTTCGAAAAGAATCCGATAGAGTCGCAAAAGGCGGTCAACAGCGAGCAGATGAAAGTTGCGCTGCTCACGGGTTTTGCCGTTGACTGCGGCGGGGCGCGTCCCGACTCGTTGAAGAGCCTTGCGCCCAAGCCCGCCGACATGCGCATGCCGCCGATTGGCAGCTCCGACACAATCATGGAGGCGTGGTTTCATGACGTAGTGCCGAACGCCGACGGCGGCGGCTTCGACCTGCGCGGATTCGTCGCAAAAATGCGCGAAAATAAAATCCTGCCCGCTGGCAATTCCACCGACATTTCGCGCGGAATTTTCCAGACCGATACGGGCGAAATCACGATGAACGTTCCCGAAAAGAGCCTGAAAATTTCGACGCCGAAATCGCAGCTGCTCGTTTCCGAAAGCGGCGTCGGCGCGGACTTGGGAAATTTGAAAGTGCTGTCGTCGTCCGTTCCCGCGGCGGTCGCGGCGGCGTCGCTCGACGGTCTCGATTTGGGCAAAAGCCGCCGCATTGTCCTAATCTACGCGACCGCCGAGGCGAACACGGACATGAAAACCTCGTTCGATTTTCTGCGCATGCTCGACTCCGGCAAAGCCCCGATTCTCCTGAAAACGGGAACGCTCAAAGCCGAGCTGAAACTCGACCCGACCGCGAAATACGCCGTCTATCCGCTTTCGCTCGACGGCGCAAGGCGCGCGCCGATTCCCGCGAAATCCGCAAACGGAGTCTTGAAGCTCGAAATAGACACTTCAGGGCTTCCGCACGGCGCGACTACGCTTTTCGAAATAGCGGCCGTAGGAAACTAAGTCCGCCGACGTCCGAAAAAAACGCGCCGCAAATTTAAAAATACGGCGCGTTTTTTTTGCGGCAAATTTATTCGAAAACCGCGAGCGGAAATTCCGACGGCGTGGATTCTATTTTCGCCTTCGCCGCGGAATTTGTAAGCCGCGCGTCGGCTTCGGGAGAGTCGGGGCCGTCGAAGTCGTCCACGATTACGCCTATTCCCATTACGGCGTTGGCGGCGAGCTTTTGCGGAAGCATTGCGGTAGCTTCGAATTCGAGTTCGAGCATGTATCCGCCGTCCGTCTTCCTGAACGCGCCCCTGACGTCGTCGGCGAACGTGTGCACTTTCGCGCCGAGAATGCCGAGCGTAAGCTGCACGTCGGGCACGGACAGCCTGTAAACTTTCGCTTCGTCCGAGCCTTTCGTCTTCCAGATTTTGAAGTGCCAGTCGTCCGCGCCGAGCCGCCGCTCTTCGGGCGTGTCGGCGGCGTCGGCAAGGGTATCGAAAATAATCTCGACGGCGTCGGCGCGCGCTCCCGCGTCGGCGGAGTCGCCGTCTGCTTCGAGGAATTTGTCGTCGCGAACAAAGACTGCAATCCGCAGTTTGTCGGCGTCGCGCAGAATTTTGTAGCGCGCTGAAAACTGCTCCGCCGTCGGGTTGATTCCCTTGCTCCACAGCTTTTCCGAGCGTCTTATGTTGTCGAGGCTTATCGGCGGAACGCCCTCCCTTTTGTCCCAGTTTTTGCCGATTTCGCCGAAATCTTCGCGCGTGTTTTTTACGAGGAGCGCGCGGAAGCTTTTTGGGTAGGTGAAGTCGCGCTTTACGGGCGAGGCGAGCGAGAGCGAAATTTTTTCGGCGAACTTTTTTATCGCGGTATCGGTTATTTTTGCGGGCGCGGAAAAGGCGAATTTCCGCGAGTCGTTTTCGGCAATCGCAAAGTTTTGGGAATCGCCGCGAAGCCCGATTTTCCCGCGCATTTCGGCGGTGTAGGGGTTGCCCGCCGAGACCGAAAATTTGCCCGCCGAAACCGGCGCAAACTTTACCTTCGGCAAAATCGGCGCGTTCGATTTCCACTTTGCTGACTTCAACGCCGCCGCCAGTTCGCCCGCGCTTGCCGCCCGCAGGAATACGGGGAAAATCGAGAGCCGCAGCCGGTCGGAGCCGTCGGCGTTTTTGTCGAAGCTTCTTTCATGCCCCATGATGTCGAAAAGCTCCGTTCCGCGCGGCGCGGCAAACGACATTTCGGGCGGGCGCATTGTTCCCCTGTCGAACTCCTTTTTGCACGCCCAGATTGCGGCAACCGCCTTGCCCGCGCCGTCGTCGAATACAAAACAGCGCGTGTCGGCAAAGAGCTTCAATTCGAAGAGAAAATCCGACTCTCCCAGAAGATTGCCGAGCGTGTTCGGCACAATGTGGTACGCGTAGGGCGAAAGCGTCGCGTCCATCTGCGACACCCCGTAGTTGGAGGCGTTCATCGATTTTATGTTCGCGTACTTCAAGCCCACAAGCCAAGTCCGCGCGCGCAGGGCGGTCGCAAGCCTTTCGCCGTGCCCGATGTCGTAGGTGTACGGAAGCACGCCGCGCAGGGGTTTTGCCCGCCGCTCCAAATCGGTTATAAACGGCACGTCGTAGCAGTGTACGGGCAGCCAGTGCATGCCCTCCGGCGAGTAGACGTCGATGTTTTCGTAGCCGTGTTTTTTGAAGACGGCAAAGAGGCTTTCGTAGTTTTCGTCAAGGGTGGGGCGCGGATATTCTGGCGCACCGCGGTAGATGTGCGCTCCCGCGCAGTCGTATTTTATCCCGCGTTTGCGGGTTTCTTCGAGGAGTCTGTCGAAGAACGTTATTCTGTCGTCGCGGGCGAGGGTGGACGTAATGCTTGTGGAGAGCCGCGCCGACTGCGGAGAAATTCTTTGCGCAGACAAAATCGAGCGTGCGCTTTTCCCTGAAGTCTGCCTGCGATTCGAAAAGCGGGGCATCGTAAATCGGGGGCGGCGTCTCCTTTGAGCACGCGCAGAAAATTTGCGCGGCGGCGAAAAGAATTGCGGGCAGTTTCAGGGCTTTCGATATGGTCATAAAGGCAAGCAAACCCGAAAAAATCCATTATGTCAATCGAATGAGTCGCGGCGGGCGGGCGCAAAAAAACTTCGCGCCGAATATACCGCGCGAAGTTTTTCCCCGAAACCGAAAGCGTTAGTTGCCTATTTTCGCTTTTATCAACAAAGGAAAGTGATCCGAAAGCCATACGCCGTTCTGGTTGTCGGCAAGAACTCCAAACTTCAATACATTTACATCTCCCGAAACGAAAATCCAATCTATCCAATTCGTCCAATCCGTTCCCTTCCCTGTTTACCAATAATTGTCGGTAAATTTTGGTCCGTAAAACGGAGTCTTGGAAATTTTACGAGCATCGTGCATATATCCCGAAGCCTGTATCACGCCAATGGCTTGCGTCGTCGGATTGGAGTTTAAATCTCCCATCGCAAAGAACGTGCCGTCTCCCGCTATTTCCCTTATCTTTTTTACAAGCAATTTCGCCGACTCCAAGCGGATATTCTCTCCTATGTGGTGGAAGTGCATATTGAAAAAGTGGAAAGTTTTTCCCGTCTTTTTGTCCAAGAATTTCCCCCAGTTGCAGTTGCGGGGATACGCCGCACCCCAACCGCGGGATTCCTTCTCGGGCGTGTCCGAAAACCAAAATACTCCGCTTTCGAGAAGGTCGAATCTGTCCTTCCTATAAATGATTACGTTGTTGTGGTTGACTTTTCCCTTCGCCTCGGCGGACGGTGTAGTGGGCACGCCGAATATCGCGTATTCCTCCATCTTCCTCATATCGTCCACCTGATTCTTGTAAAGCTCCTGCGTGCCGCAAATGTCGACTTCGTTGTAGCGCAAAAAGTCCTTTATTAGCGGGCAGCGTTTTTCCCAAGTACAGGAACCGTCTCTGACTTCGCATTCCCTTCCCTTATCGTCCTTGTAGGTCTTGGTTATCCTGCCGTCGTTCTTGCAGTCAAACCTCATATTGAACTGGCATATATTGATATC
>JAJXPD010000075.1:7332-9611 GCA_021641325.1 Opitutales bacterium | reverse complement strand
CCCATGTGTTTGAGAAGAAATTTTTATGGTAAGTTTGATGGTTATAGCATTCGTCGTGGGATACGTCTGCATTGCGGTAGAGCACGACATCGGGATTAACAAGGCGGCAACGGCAATTCTATTGGGCATGACTCTCTGGATTTTGTACATGTTCAGTGGCTCGGGCGTAATCATCGGCGAAAACCTCGAAAATTTCGAGCACTTCCTCGCGGAGAACCCCGAATTCTCCGCGCTCAGCAGGGCGAAACAGGCGGTGAAGTTCGTCGCCAACTACCAGATTGTCGAGTACCTCGGCGACTACACGCAGATTATCCTCTACCTCATGGGCGCAATGACGATTGTCGAGCTTATCGACGTCCACGGCGGATTCTCGGTTATAACCGACAGAATCACGACTTCAAACAAGCGCAGACTCCTCTGGATTTTGGCTTTCATGACCTTCTTCATGTCGGCGGTGCTCGACAACCTCACGACCGCAATCGTGATGACAATGCTGCTCAGAAAGCTCGTCGGCGACAAAAGGGAAAGGTGGCTTTTTGCGAGCGTTGTGATAATCGCGGCAAACAGCGGCGGCGCGTGGACTCCTACGGGCGACGTCACGACAATCATGCTCTGGATTGCCGAAAACGTCACCACCGCCCCGCTCCTCCGCGACCTCTTCCTGCCCGCGCTCGCCTCGATGCTCGTGCCGCTTGCGATAGTCTCCAAAATGCTCGGTTCGGGCGCGGCGCAAAAGCCCGAAGCCGCGGCGAAAAAATCCCCGCGCGAGCCCATGAGCCTGCGCGAGCGCACGGCTATACTTGTCGTCGGCATTTCGTCGTTCGTCTGCGTGCCGATTTTCAAGGCCCTCACGGGGCTTCCGCCGTTCGCGGGCGTGCTGCTTGCGCTCGGTCTTATCTGGATTTTGGTGGAAATAATCTACAACGGCAAAAAGAACATCGCCCCCTCCGAACAGCTTAGAATCCAGAACATCATCGGAAGAATCGACATCACGACAATCCTGTTTTTCATCGGCATTCTGATGTCGGTTGCCGCCCTCCAAAGCGCGGGCGTGCTCAAAACAGTCTCCGAATTTCTCGACAAAAACGTAAGCAATGCGTACATAATCAATACGATTATCGGCATGCTATCCGCCATTGTAGACAACGTTCCGCTCGTTGCGGGCGCAATGGGCGCGTACTCCATTCCGGCCGCCGACGCACTCGCGAACGCCAAAAACGCCGCCTACCTTGCGAACTTTGCGCAGGACGGCATTTTCTGGCAGACGCTCGCGTACTGCGCGGGGGTCGGCGGAAGCATGCTAATCATAGGTTCTGCGGCGGGCGTAATAGTAATGGGCTTGGAGAAAATCACGTTCGTGTGGTACGCAAAGAACATTTCTTTCTTGGCGTTTTTGGGCTACATCTCGGGCATTTTGATATACGCCGCGCAAAACGCGGTTTTCGGCTGATTGGCTTTTCCGAAAGCTTCAAAACGCAAATTCCGAAACTCCGCGCGGACTTCCAACCGCGCGGAATTTTTTGCCCCGATGCTCCGCCTCCCCTCCCGGCCGACGTTAAGCCTGCGCCGAATAGACCGATAAAACACCCATGACAACTGCCGAAGAAAGGCGGGCAAAATGGGAGCCGCGCGGGGCGTGGAACGCGCTGATTCTGTTTTTGTCGGCGTATGTGGTGTTCGCGCTCGTCTACGGATACGCGTCGCCGCAAAGTTCGGAGCTTTCTAAATACCTCCGCTACGGCGACACGGTCTCGTGCGCGTTTTTCCTCGCCGACGCAATCATGAGGTGGCTCGCCGCCCCCGACAGAATCGCATTTCTGAAATACGGCTGGATTGACATTGTCTCGAGCATACCGAACGTCGCTCCCCTGCGCTGGGGACGGCTTTTCGCCGCGCTAAAAATCGTCAGAGCGATAAGAGCCGTCCGCGCCTCGATGAGGCTTTCGGAATATTTTTTCAGGGACAAAATCGAGAGCGGATTCGCGGCGGCGGCAACCATGCTGTTTTCGTGCATGGCGGTGTGCGGAATGCTCGTGCTGTCCTTCGAGCGCGACGCCCCGAACGCGCAAATAACCGACGCCGAAGCCGCGCTCTGGTGGTGCGCAAACACGATAACGACCCTCGGCGCAAGCGGGCTGAACCCGATAACAACCGAGGGGCGCATTGTGGGAATTTTCCTGATGTTCGCGGGCGTCGGACTTTTTACGGCGACCTCCGCCATGATAGTCGCGTGGTTCTTGGGACGCCGAGACTATTAAGCCCCGCCCCTACTTCATCTC
>JAJXPD010000075.1:0-7232 GCA_021641325.1 Opitutales bacterium | reverse complement strand
CCCGAACGAAATTCCCCGAATGTCAAAGTACGCTCCGTCGTAATCGCTTGTCTGCAACATGCTATTTCGACGTCGCTTTCATCTCCCCGAACGAAATTCCCCGAATGTCAAAGTACGCTCCGTCGTAATCGCTTGTCTGCGCCACCACGATTTCCGAAAACGAGCTTGCGGCGGCGGCGCGGTACTGGGCTATCCGCCCGTCGAAGAGCGTTTTCGCGCCGTCGGAGACTTTCACGGTATACGATTTGTCCGAGCCCGTCTTGAACGTCATTTCTACGCGAATCCACTTGTCTTGCGGAAGTTTTACGGTGCGCCCGTCTATCGAAAGCGAGCCGTTTTTCACCGAGAACATCGGTCCAGAATAGCCAGTGTCGCCACGGCATTCGACAAAGAATGTCGAAGTTTTGTTCACGCGAATTTCGAACGAAAGAAGGGCGGTTGCGCCGTCCCCAAGCTGGATATTGTAGTTTGAATTGGGCAGATAGCTCGGAGTCTGAATTGAGTCTATGTAGCGCACAAAACGCCCGCTTTCGTCGGCGAGGACAGCGACGTCAAAGCCGTTGTTTTTGGAGAAAATTCTTGCCTGCGAAGGCTTGAAGCCGATGAGAGTCTGCGAGAGGTCTTCGGAAAATTCGCGCGTAAATGGCGGCTGCACGTCGATTTTTTCGACAGGCGAAATCTCGTATGTGCGCATGATTTCCGCGAGTCGCGCTTTCATTTTTCCGCGCACTCCCGCTTTCGAAGTGTCGAATGGGACGAAGCCGATTTTCTTAACGACATCGCTTTGCGGAATGCCGTTTTTAAGTTCGGGATTTGCGATTATCGAGCCTTTGTCCTGACCGTATTTCGACTGCCATTTTTCGAGCGGCATTCCGAAGAAATCGGGCGTGCCGTCCGTTTTCCAGTAAAGGTTGCTTGCGAATTTTCCGTTCAGGCGCGTGATTATGTTTTTGCCGTTGCGGAAAAGCTCTGCGGGCGGGCGGTAGACGACCACGTTGCGCTCGTAAACAAGCTCGTCGGGGTATTTTTCGCCGAGCCTCGTTAGCGCGACTTGCGCCGACGAGCCGTACGCGAATATGTTGTTGCGCACCGTGTTGTTTTTGCCGTAATGCTGGTGGTAGCCCTCCTCCGACGTGTTGTGGACGTAGTTTTTTTCGACAATGAAATCCGCGCTGCCCTCGTCGTTGTAGATGCCCCAGCCGCCGTAGCGGTGCGGGTAGACGCCGCTTATTTCGTTGCCCGAAATCGACGAATTTTTGTGCGAGCCGAGCGTATAGATTCCGCCCATGTCGCAAAGCAGACCGCGTCCGATTTCGAAAATGCGATTGTCGGAAATTTTGTTGTTTCGGGTGTTTGTGGGCGCAAAGCCCCATGTCCAGCCGCCCGAAATGCCCGAATAGTGCCCGTCGAAAATCGTATTGTGGGAAAGCCGCACGTCGCTTGCGTCCATGTAGATTATGCCGACCCCCGCTTTGTCGTGGCGTCCGTAGGAGTATATTATGTTGTCGGAAACCTCCACGTTTTGCGTGTGCGCAAGCTTCCGCCGCGGCTCGACGCCTATTTTTATGCCGCCCGCGCCGTTGTCGAAAAATTCGTTTTGCGAAATCCTGACGTTCTTCGAGCCGTGCCCGACTTCAAGCCCGTAGGTGTTGGTGTGGCGCACGGTGTTGTTTTCGAATTCCAGATTTTCGACGCAGTCGAAATACAGCGCGCCGCCGAGCGTAATCGCCGCCTGCGTGTTCTGACGCCAGTTTGCGGGCGGATTGTGCGCGGAGTGCTCGAAAGCGATTCCGCGAATCACAAGCCCCGAAAGCGGATTCCCGGGCGACTTCCCGCAAGCCGACAAAATGCGAGTCGCCACGGGATAATACGCCGAAATGTTTTCGGGCGTCTCGCCGTCGCGCGGGTAGTACCAGAGTGTTTTGCCGAGGGAGTCGAAATAGAATCCGCCCCGTTTGTCGAGCGCGGCGAAAATGTTTCCGACGCGCAGCCTCGGATTTTTGTCCCACTTGGAAAGCGGAATCGGCAGGGGGTTGCGGACTTTCAGCGTAGCCGTCTTTCCGTCGGGATTGCGCGCTATGTCGAGAAGCCCGCAGTGGGCGTTTATCCAGACCGCGTAAAATTCGACGAGCACTTCGGGATATTTTTCGCGCGGGAGTTCGAGCAGTTCGCGGACGTCTTCAACGCGCATGGTGATTGTCGAGTCCCCCGCCGAGTAGACGTGCCGCAGCTGCGTTTCGGCGCGGCTTGCGCGTTTGCCGTTTACGAAAAGCGACTCGACTTTGTCGGCATCAACCCGCGCCTTCAAAAATTTTCCGTCGCGCTCCCAGCCCGAAACTTTTACGCCGCCGCTTACGACGGTTTTGCCGCCGCCGTCGAGCGTAAGCCCGGAATGTTTTTCCGTAAGCACAAGCGGCTTCTCCACAAAATACCGCCCCGAAAGCTCGACGCGCTTTTCGCCGCGCCCCGCCGCCGAATCTATTATTTGTTGCAGGCTCTCCGAACCGAAAAGCTGCGGCATACCTAAAACAAGCAACGCCCAAAGAGCGCATTTCCCCACTATATTAACGACTGTGGTCATATGGCTACATTAAAAACGACACCCAAAACCGCGTCAAGCAAAACCGCTTCCGCGCAACTGCTTTGCGGCAAGATTCGGCGCAATTTGTCAAAAAAATAACCGCGCCGAAATCGGGCGGCGCGGCGCAGAAATGCAAATTTACCGCGAAAGGAACTCCCGCGCGAGCGCGTCGGCGGACTCCACCACTCGCAGGCACGGGCGTTTTGCGTAGTATTCAGCCGTGCGCGCGTCGGGGGTCGGCGGCGTGGGCGCGTCCTTTTGCAGTTTCAGGATTTCGCGGCAGATTATCGAGCCGTTCGCCCGTTTGAACTCCTCTGCGAGTTGCTGTGTTCGCTCGTAGATTTTCCGTTTCTTTTCGGGCGAGGCGTCGTCGGACGCCTCCTTCAAGCCGAGCAGCATTGCGCACGCCGAAAACGCGCCGCAGACTTCGCGCATGCGCCCCACTCCGCCGCCCAGAGGCGCGGACAGTTTCAGGGCGGTCGCGGTATCTATGCCGAATTTCGCCGCGTGCGCGGCAAACACCGACTGCGAGCAGTTATATCCGCATTTGAAGAGTTCGCTTGCCCACTTTTCCGACATTACTCCGCGCCCTCCGACGATTTTGCGAATTTTTCCTTGATTTCAAGCGACGCCCTCATCGAGCAGAATTTCGGCCCGCACATTGTGCAGTGGTGCGACGTTTCGTTGTCGCGCGCGAATTCCTTGTCGTTTTTGCGGCGGAAAGACTCCGCGCGTTCGGGGTCGAGCGAAAGGTTGATTTGGTCGCGCCATCTGAATTCCACGCGGGCAAGGCTCATTGCGTTGTCGCGGTACTGCGCGGCGGGGTGCCCCTTCGCCAAGTCCACCGCGTGCGCGGCGAGCTTGAATGTCACCACGCCCTCGCGGACGTCGTCGCGTTCGGGAAGCCCCAAGTGCTCCTTCGGCGTTACGTAGCAGAGCATAGCCGTTCCGCGCCAGCCGATGAGCGTTGCGCCGATTGCCGCCGTGATGTGGTCGTAGCCCGCGGCGATGTCGGAGACAAGAGGCCCGAGCGTGTAGAACGGGGCTTCGCTACACCAGTCAAGCTCGCACTCCATGTTTTTTTCAATCATTTGGAGCGGAACGTGCCCCGGACCTTCGCACATAACCTGAACGTCGAAGTTCCACGCGCGTTTTGTAAGCTCGCCCTGAACGGCAAGCTCGCCGAGCTGGGCGGAATCGTTGGCGTCGGCGATAGCCCCCGGTCGGAGTCCGTCGCCGATTGAGAACGCGATGTCGTAGTGCGACATGATGTCGCAGATGTCGTCCCAGTGTTCGAAGAGGAAGTTTTCGCGGTTGTGGGCGAGAACCCATTTCGCCATGATTGAGCCGCCGCGCGAGGCAATCCCTGCCATGCGCTTTGCCGCCGCGGGAATGAATTTGGAAAGCACGCCCGCGTGGATTGTAAAGTAGTCTACGCCCTGCTCCGCCTGCTCTATGAGAACGTCGCGGTAGACGTCCCAGTTCAAATCCTCCGCAATGCCGCCGACCTTTTCAAGCGCCTGATAGAGCGGAACTGTTCCGACGGGCGTCGGGCAGTTGCGGATAATCCACTCGCGGGTGTCGGTGATGTCCGCGCCCGTGGACAAGTCCATGAGCGTGTCGGAGCCCCATTTTATGGCCCAGAGCATTTTCTCGATTTCCTCCGGAATCGACGACGCCATCGAGCTGTTGCCGATGTTCGTGTTGATTTTTGCGAGGAAATTCCTGCCGATAATTGCGGGTTCAAGCTCGGTGTGGTTGATGTTTGCGGGAATAATCGCCCTGCCCCGCGCAACTTCGTCGCGCACGAACTCGGGGGTGATTTTGAAGTCGGGGGTGATTTTGAAGTCGGGGCGCTGCGGGAAGCCCGCGTGCTGAATGTAGAGCGAATCGCGCGGGGCGGCGGGCGACATTTTGCCCTCAATGCCGTTTAACAGCGCGAGGTTTTCGCGCAGGGCTACGTACTCCATTTCGGGCGTGATTATGCCCTTCTTTGCGTACGCCATTTGGGTCGGGCGCGTCCCCGCCTTTCCGCGCAGAATCTTTCTGCCGCCGAACGGATTTTTTGCCGACGGCGCAAGCGTGCCGACAACTTCCGCGTCGCCGCGCGAGGCTATCCACTGTTCGCGAATTTTCGGAAGCCCCTTGGAGGTGTCGAAATGGAAGTCGGGGTCTCCCCACGCGCCGCAGGTGTCGTAAATGCGCACGGGCTTGTTGGGGCGGCGCGAGCCGTCGCGCATGCGCGTGGGCGTAAGCTCTACCTCGCAAAGCCCCACTTCCACGTTTCCGCCCGCAACCTTTATGTGCTTGCGGTGCGGGTTGTCCAAAAAGAGTTTTTTTATGTCCATGACCTATTCGGCTGCGGGGCGCGGGAAGAGAATTTCCTGCGCACCGTGTGTTTTGCCTTCGAGAACATTCGACCACTTTGTGTTGCCCTCGAATTTTTCGATTTTCCCCAAGCCCAAAAGCGTGAGGATTTTCTCGGAAACGTTCGGCATTACGGGCGCGAGAAGCACCGCCGAAACGCGCAGAGCCTCCGCCATGTTCGCGAGGGTCGCCGCCAGCAGTTTTTTGTCGGACTCCGCCCCGCTCTTTGCCAGCTTCCACGGCGCGCGCTGTTCGGCGTACCTGTTTATCGCGCGGATAAAATTGAAGGTCTTTTCGAGCGCGATGTGGAACTGCATGCCGTCGTAGAGTTTCAAAACTTCGTCGGCTGTTTCGTCGGCGAGCGTTTTGAGCGACTTCTCGAAATCCTCCTCGACCTCCGCCGCGGGGACGACACTCCCGCAATAGCGTTTTCCCATGTTCAGCAGGCGGCTGAGCAGGTTGCCGAGGTCGTTGCCGAGGTCGGACGTGTAGCGCGTGAGGAAGAGGTCGAACGAAAAGTCGGAGTCCTGCCCGACGTTCATTTCGCGCATGAGGAAGTATCTGAACGGGTCTACGCCGAATTTTTCGACCAAGTCGAGCGGGTTTACGATGTTGCCCAGGCTCTTCGACATCTTTTCGCCCGACGACATCCACCAGCCGTGAACCAACAGCGATTTCGGCAGCTCTATTCCCGCCGCGTGGAGCATTATCGGCCAGTAGACCGCGTGCGGCGGAACGAGAATGTCCTTGCCGATAACGTGGAAGTCGGCAGGCCAGTTTTTCGCGAATTCTTCCGTGCCGTAGCCGACTGCCGAAATGTAGTTTACGAGGGCGTCGAACCAGACATAGGTTACGTAGTTCGGGTCGAAGGGAAGTTCAATGCCCCATTCAAGACGCTCTTTCGGGCGCGAAATGCAAAGATCGTTGAGCGGCTCTTTGAGGAACTCCTTGACCTGCTTTGCGCGGAAGCGCGGGAAGATGAAGTCTTCGTTTTTGTCGAGAAAATCTACGAGCCAGTCCTGATACTGGCGGATTTTGAAGAAGTAGTTGCTTTCGGTGATTTCCACGACTTCCCCGAAAATTTCGGGCCATTTGCCGTCAACCCTGTCCTTTTCCTGCAAGAACTGCTCCTGACGCGCCGAGTAAAAGCCCTTGTATTCCGCCTTGTAGATGTCGCCCTTGTCGAAGAGCATTTGGAGAATCTCGCGGACAACCTTGATGTGGCGCGGCTGCGACGTGCGGATATAGTCGTCGTTCGAGATTTCGAGAAGCCTGCACATTGTGGTGAATTTTTCCGCCTGTTCGTCGCAAAATTCCACGGGGGCGACGCCCGCCTTGCGCGCGCTCTGCTGAACCTTTTGACCGTGCTCGTCAAGCCCCGTGAGGAAGTGGACGGGCATTCCCGAAAGCCGTTTGCAGCGCACGATGACGTCTGCGAGGACTTTTTCGTAAGCGTGTCCGAGGTGGGGCGAGCCGTTGGCGTAATCTATTGCGGTTGTCAGATAAAAATTCTTCATTCCTACGAAGATGAACCGTTGCGCCGAAATTAAAAGCTTTTTCTATCACAATATCGCGCAACGCGCAAAAAAATCGCGCCCGCGGTTTCGCATGCCGCAACGGCGGCAAAACCGCAAATTTCCCAGTTTGGGAACACGGCGCAAAATTCCGAAACGCAACCGACGCGTTGCGATTGCGCCGAACTCAGAAGAAGAATTTGTAGCCGAGCGGCGCAATCTTTTCGCCCCGATATTCGAAGGGCTTTCCGGAGTAGTTGCATACCGATTCCGCGCCGTTGCCGTATTTTGTAATGTACACGTCCTTCGATATTTCTTCGTGCGACTCCATTGTCTCATACTGCAACTTGCGCACGGGCTTATACAGTTCGTAGAGTTTCGCGATTGCAGGTATGCGCTCGAACTTATTTGTATAGACTATCGGTCGTCCGCCGAACTCCATGAGCCTTAAAATTTTCCTTTTGTCGGCGGTGATGTCCTGCTGCGTGTAGCGGTCGGGATTGTATAGAACAATGCCGTGGTAAACAATCTCCCAAATTGGGAGCACGCGTTTTATCAGCGGGCGCGCTCCTTCGTATTGTATTCTGTTGCCCACATAGTTGCAGTAGTCGAGCTTGTCTATGATGTGGTCGAAACCGCTCTCCGACGAGAATCCGCCGAAGTTTTCCACGCACTTTTGCGCTATTTTGTCTTGGTACTCAGCCGCCTGCTTTGCGTTGATTGCGTGCTTCGGGTTGTAGCACGCATAGGGGTTTACCGCAGTGAATACG
>JAJXPD010000074.1:1039-9691 GCA_021641325.1 Opitutales bacterium | reverse complement strand
CTCTTCGGGGGTTGTGGGGTGCCTGGGGTCGAAGCATTCGCGGGCGGGAACGCATGTCGAAACGTCTATGTAGTGCATGCCCTTGAAGCCCAAGTCGGCGACTTTCGCGAGGTCGTGCTCGCCGAAGCGTTCGTAGGCGCGTTTCCAGCAGACGTCGTACATCTCGCCGCCGCTCCACGGAGTCGGATTCTTTTGCAGCGAGCCGTCGGGCTTCTTGATGATGTACTCTTCGCTCCACACGTCTGCGATTTCGTAGGCGTCGGTGCTGTTTGTGTGGCAGGTAATTTGGTAGCCGTCGGCAAGCGTGTTTTTGATAAGCTCGCGGAGCTTCGCCTCGCCTCCGAGCTTCGGCTCTACGGGGAACATCTGCGGATAGCGGCCGTCGTGCCCGCTCTTGTTCCAGCCCACGAGGCAGATTTCAGCCTTGTCCACGCCCTGACGTTTCAGCTCGCGCACAATGTCGCCCACTCTGTCGAAAGTTACAACGACCTTCATTTCGGGCTCGTTTTCGAGGGTCTGGTGGATTACCTTCGGAGGCGCGGGCTTCCAGCCCTGACGCACCCTGATTTCGGGCGCATAAACGCAGTATTCGAGCGCGGGCCTTTCCTTGATTTTTTCGGACAGCGGCCTTACCGCGCCCGATTCAAGCTTGTATTTGCGGTAGGCGCGCGCCATGCCAGAATAGTTTGCGTCGCCGCCTTCAAGCTTGACGTAGTCAATGAGAACGTCGGCGTAGGGTTTGAGGTGCTTGAAGTCGAAGAAAACGGTCTGCGTGTACGAGTCTCCCTTTTTGACGTTCTTCGCCGAAAAGAAATACGGCATTGACTTGACTATCGACGCGTACGCGCCCGCGGGGGTTTTCGAGCCTACAAACGCCATGTGCCCGCGCTTGATTTCCACCCTGCCGTCCTTGCGGTCGAGAAATTTTGTCATCGCGCCGTTCGGCAGAATGAAATAGCCGTCGTCGCCTACTTTCGCCCGCGCGAAGTCGGGCGTGAGTTCGAGCCGCTCGACGTCGGACGGAATTTCCGATGCCGCAATTTTGAGTCTGTATGTGTCGGGCGAAATCTTTTCGGGCTTGACCGTCTTGGTCTCCGATTTTCCGCCGCCGCGCACAAATGTTATATCGACGCTCTGCGCTGAAAGCGAAACCGCCGCCGAAAGCAAAAGAATAAGTGTGTTTATTTTCCTCATAAATTTGAAAAAGTAAAACGCTCTAACGTTAGAAACAAGCAAAAAAATCCGCCGCATTTCAAAAATTTGTTGAAAACCCGAACGCGCGGCGGAAAATCGCGGAATTTAAATGAAATTCGAAAAAACATATCCCGTAAGAGCCACCGAAATGTCGCCCGAATACAGGCTGAAAAAGTACTATGTCGGCATGTATTTTCAGGAGTGTTTTGCCGAATACGCCGCATCGAAGGGGCTTGCCGCATTCGACACGGCGAAAATCGGGCGCACTTGGCTGACCTCCGACGCGCGGGTCGATTTCACGGGGCAAATGCCGTTCTGGCGCGAAGACGTGAAAATTTCGACATGGGTCGGGAAAATCACGCCCGCGCGGATTTTCGTGAGCGCGGTCGCCGAATGCGGCGGCGCGGAAATCGCCTGCGGGGAATCGGTGCACGTCATAGCCGACGCAAAAACCCACAAGCCAGAGCGCAGCGCGGGATTCGCCGAAAAATTCGGAATCGGCGGCGGCAGGGCTTTCCCCGCCGAAACATTCGGCAAGCCCAAAATCCCCGACGGCGCGTATGGAATTTTCGAAACATCGCAGGTCGTCAGGTTCGACGAGCTTGACTTCAACATGCACCTCAACAACGTAAGATACGTTCCGCGCGCGCTCGAAGCCTTGCCCGAAAATTTCCGCGCCGAACACAAACTGCTCTCCTACCGCATAAAATTTCTGCGCGAGGCGAAATTCGGCGACACCATTGTCTCGCGGGCTGTCCCCGCCGGGAACGAATGCCTGCACGTTCTCGCCAAAAGCTCCGACGGCGCGGAACTCTGCCGAATGAAAAGCGTTTGGGCGTAAAAATTTCCTTGCAAAAGGCTTTAACATCTATTCACTTACCGCCCTTACATTATGAAACATACCGAAGACATTATAGTCAAGCTGCTGCAAATCCGCGAGGCAAGAAAACTTGCGGAGTCGAATGTAATGTCCGACGAAGACACGGAAAAACTCCGCGACCTCATCGCGGCGAACCGCAGGCAGATTCCGTCGTTCGCGCTGTCGCATTTCGACAGGCTCGAATCGGACGGCAAAAGCGGTCTCGCGGAAGTCGTTGACGGCAAGTGCGCGGCTTGCGGCGCGGAAATATCGGCAGACGAGATTGAATATCTCGAAAAAAACAGAAATATCGGCGTTTGCGACAACTGCTTCGCCTTTATCTACATGCCCGACGAAAAATACAACGTCGCCGATTCCGTTAAAAAGCTCCTCACAAAATGAGTCATTCCAAATTCTCGTTCCGCCCCAAAGTGCTCGACTGCATGAAGGGCTATAACCGTTCCGTTTTCGCCGCCGACCTGTGCGCGGGTTTTAGCGTCGGAATCCTCGCCCTCCCGCTGGCAATGGCGTTCGGCATAGCAAGCGGCGTCACGCCCGAACAGGGCATCTACACGGCGATTGTCGCGGGCTTTATAATCTCGGTCTTCGGCGGCTCGAAAGTCCAAATCGGCGGCCCGACTGGCGCGTTCATCGTAATCGTGGCGGGAATCATCGGGCAGTACGGGTATGCGTCGCTTGCGGTGGCGACGCTCCTTGCGGGCGTCTTCCTCATCGTGATGGGCATTACGAAAATGGGCAACGCAATCCGCTACATTCCGCGCCCCGTCGTAGTGGGCTTCACAAACGGCATCGCAATCCTCATCATGTCCACGCAGGTGAAGGACTTTTTCGGGCTGCAAATCGACAAAGTGCCCGAAGACTTCATTCCCAAGTGCGTCGCAATCTGCAAGGCAATCGGCACGACGCACATTCCCACGCTTTTCATCGGGCTGCTCTCGATGCTCGTAATCGTCTACTGGCCGCTGTCGTGGCGCAAGCGCATTCCGGGACAAATCGGCGCGATTTTCGTCGGCACCTTCGCCGCGCTTGCGATGTCAAAGTTCGGCTGGGAAACGGAGACAATCTACACGCGCTTCGGCGACATTCCGAATTCGCTCCCCCAATTCAAATGGATTGACATAGATTTCGCCAACATCAAAAACCTGCTCATGCCCGCGTTCACCATCGCGCTCTTGGCGGCGATTGAATCGCTCCTTTCGGCGGTCGTTGCCGACGGCATGATTGACGACAAGCACGACTCAAATCAGGAGCTTATCGCGCAGGGCATGGCGAACATCGCAGCCCCCTTCTTCCTCGGCATTCCCGCAACGGGCGCGATTGCCCGAACCGCAACCAACATCAAAAACGGCGGGCGCACGCCGATTGCGGGCGTCGTGCACTGCGCGGTTCTGCTCTGCATACTCGTGTTCGCCGCGCCCTACGCGCAATACATTCCGCTTGCGACGCTCTCGGCGGTTCTGTTCGTCGTGGCGTTCAATATGGGCGACTGGTCGGCTTTCCCAGAAATGCGCCTGCTGCCGCGCTCCGACGACGTCGTATTCGTCTCGACGTTCCTGCTCACCGTGGTTTTCGGTCTGACGCTCGCAATCGAAGTCGGTATGATTCTTGCGGCAATGCTCTTTATTAGGAGAGTCTCGCAGACGACGCAGGTCATGCTCGTAGACAAAAAGCTCGAAACAGACCTCTCGAAATACTCGCTCGAAGGCAAGGACGTTCCCGAAGGCGTGATGATTTTCCGAATCTTCGGCGCGCTGATGTTCGGCGCGGCGGACAAGCTTGAAAGCATTTTGACATCGATGGGCGAACGCCCCAAAATCGCAATTTTGCGCATGCGCACGGTTCTCGCAATGGACGCAACCGCCCTCGACGTGCTCGACAGACTCTACGAAAAATTAAAGGCAAAAGACGTCGTCCTCATGATTACGGGTGCGCACTCCCAGCCCCTCCACATGATGCAAAAATCGGGCTTCCTCAACAAAATCGGCGAAGAATATGTCCTCGAAAATATCGACGCCGCCCTCGAAAAATCCCGCGAAATCCTTGGGCGCGAGCCGCGCCAGTCGACGGAACTTCGGTAGGCTGCAGCCTACACGGCGTCGGAGCTTCGCTCCTAACGGTGGTTATTCGGCGCGGCTATAACCGCGGGCGCAAGGTGCGCCTCCCTACGGAGCTTCGCTCCTCATAGTGATTACACGCGGCAAGTATACTTGCCGCTTTTCTGTATCAGTTCGTATTGGCTTCGCCAATTACTGGCGTTGGGATTATTCCTTGCAAAGAAAGAAACAAATATAAAATAGACGCGCTTTGCGCGGAGAAGCAAAAAGCGGAAATCCCAAGACTTGGAATCTCCGCTTTCTAATAATCTAAACTTTTCTCCCAAAGCACTCTAAAAAACTTCGTGCGATAGCACTGTAATTTTAGGGGCGTCAAAGTGCCGTTCAGGCGGTGGCTTTGCGAGTGGCGCAGGGCGCGTGGCGTGCACGAATTTCCCCAAGCTTCGGTTGTTGTGCGAAACACCCTACCACACTTTTATCCCAAAGCACTCTAAAAATCTTCCGCGCCGTGCGCTGTAATTTTAGGGGCGTCAAAGTGCTTTCATAAGGGTGGCTTTCCTGTGCACGCAGGGCGCGTGGCGTACTTGTCGTACGCGAGCGGTCTGCGGGTACAGGGAAACGCCCTTAGGGAAGTACTTTCACGCCCCGTGCCGCTTAGAAGAGACGTATGCGCGAGGGCAGGAACTCGCTGCGGTAGGCGTAGAGCGACTTTATGTACTTGTCCGCCTTCGGGTAGTTCAGGAACGACATCGTCTTCGGGTCGTACACCAGCGGAATGTTCGGTTCGCAGAGCGCGACCATTCCCAGCAACGCCATTTCCGTGAACGGAGCCGCGTAGTCGAAATTGCCAACCGACTGCCTGCCTTCCAAGCAGCAGATTGCCCATTCCTTGTGCGGATTGTTCGGGGCAACCGAGCGGGGAATCGTCTTCTTCGGGAGCGCGCCCGATTTCGCCAAATCCTTCATGCGCGAAGCCGGCCAAATGCGCGAGCCTACGCCGTATTCGTTGGTGTAGACTGTTTCCTTTGTGCCGACGATGAATGTCGCGTTGTTGTTGCGCGGGTCGTCGAGGAACGACTTGTCCACGCGCTTAATCGCCTTCGGCTTTCTGCCGCCGTCGTACCAGTGCAGGCGGATTTTTCCGCCGACGCCGCGCTCGTTTGCGAACGTCATAACCGACGACGCCTGACTCGGCCAGCTGTAATCGTTGAAAGGTGTGGAATTGCCGACAACCTCCTGCGGGAAGCCGAGGTCGAACGCCGAATACGGAACGTCGAGGAAGTGGCACGCCATGTCGCCCGCAGCTCCCGTACCGTAGTTGCGCAGACCGCGCCAGTTGAACGGAACGAACGCCTTGTTGTAGGGCTGGTAGGGCGCGACGCCGAGCCACAGGTTGTAGTCGAGCGTGGCGGGAACGGGCTGACCCGCGGGCATTTTGAGGTCGCCCTGCGGCCAAATCGGGCGGTTTGTCCAAATGTGGATGTCTTCGATTTCACCGAGGATTCCGGCTTCGTACCATTCGCGGATTACGCGCCAGCCCTCGTTGGTGTGCCCCTGATTGCCCATTTGCGTGATGACGCCAGCCTTTTTGGCGAGACGCTTCAATTCTTCCGCTTCCCAAATTGTGCGGGTAAGTGGCTTTTCGCAGAAGACGTGCTTGCCGTTGGCAATTGCCCACGCGGCAATCGGGTAGTGCATGTGGTCGGGAGTGCAGACTGCGACGGCGTCGATGGAATCGCCGAGCTTGTCGAACATCACGCGGTAGTCGCGGAAGCGGGGAACTGCGGGGAAATCCTTGTAGGCCTTTGCCGCGCGGACGTCGTCAACGTCGCAGAACGCGGTGAGCTTGACCCTTTCGAACGCGCCGAGCGACTTGACCGCCGCATAGCCGCGGCCGCCGCAACCGACAACCGCCACGCGGAGCAGTTCGTTTGCGCCGAATTTTTTGGTTTCGCCGAACGAGGAACGTCCGCCGAGGAACATAGCGGCACTGCCGAGCAACGCCGAATTTTTGAGGAACTCTCTTCTGTTGAACATGTTTTAGCCTTTGTAGTTAAGTAAAATCGGGGGAAAGACCGCGCGGAGGCGGCATTTTCGAAAGGACGTACGCCTTGCGGCGGGCGAGGCTCGCGACTCCCCTTAAACATGTAAAATTCAAAAAGAAGTGCCAAAATAGTCAACAATTTTTTGCGTCCAAAAGCCGCGCCGAGCATGCTGCGGCGCAATTTTTCGAAATTCCGTTAAAAAATTTAAAGAAAACGCTTGATTTGTCCGAAAAAAGAATAGAGTATTATGACGGTTCGCGGGAGATTTGCCGCGGCAAGTGTCGCCCGAACCGTCAACCTCAATAGAGGCGTTCTATGAAATACCGAAAAGAAAACGTCGCCGTGTTCGACTACGAACTGCGCGACGGAAACAAATTCGGCGCAACAAAATACCGCTGCCGCCCGTCGGCTTCGCTGGAAGAATACATTGAGCGGGAGTTAAAGCTCGACGGATTTTTCCGCAACAACCGCGAAATTACGGGCGCGCAAAGGGCGTTTGCGCTGAATTAGTCGCAATCGCGACGCGGGTGCGGCGAAAACTCGAACGGGCAACGACGCACTCATAAAAAAGGGGCGACCGCTATCAAGCAGGTCGCCCTTTTTTTGTGCGGACGGGAAATTGCAAGCCAAAATCCCGCGCCTTTTTTGCTCCGGATATTTGCGCGGCGGGGGGAGGCGTCCGAGGGGGAGGCGTCCGAAAAAAACTTGCCTTGAAAATCCGCCTACATAGAACATTGCGCCATGACACATGCGAAATTTATTTTTGCCGCAGGCGCGGCGTTCGTGCTCGCGTCGGCCGCCGCAACTGCGAAAAACTACGGCGCGCTCGAAATAGAGCCGAAAGGCACGGCGGTTTCGAACGGGACGAAAATGTCGGTTGTGTGGCGTTTCGTAAGGCAGGAGGAAGCCGTAAAAATAGGCTCGGAAAAATCGAGTGAAAAGCTCTACGAGCTGTCGGGCGCGATTTCGACGAAAAAAATCGGCGAAATGAAAATCGCCCAAAGGGTAGAAAAAATTTCGGACTCGCGGACGCGCTTCGAGGCGGAAACCGAAATAGTGGGCACGCCGCCGCGCGGCTCGAAGCTCCGCCCGTCGTTCCAGTTCCACCTGCCCGCCGACGTCTTCGACGGCAGGATTTTCGCCGACGGCAAAAGCGTCGCGCCGGAGACAAAACAATTTTCGGCGTCGGAGCTTTCCATACAGTCGGAAAACGGCGAGCTTAAAATAAGCGGGATGCTCGACGTAGCGATAAAGGAGAGCGTGCGGCAGAAAGTGCTGAAATACCGCTCGATTTCGATAATGTTCGACGAGCTTGGCGGAGGAAAATACAAGACGGCTCTCGACTTCTCGTTCGACAAGAACAAAAAGCCCGTCCCGCTCGCGAACGAGTACACAGTGGGGGAATCGCGCGACTACATGCCGATGCCGAACCCGCGCAAAACAAAAAAGAACAGCGCGCTCGACTTCTCCTTCCTGCTCGACGCCCCCGCAGGCAAATACGGCTTCGTCAGGGCTGCCGGCGACTCTTTCGTGTTCGAAAAACGCCCCGACCGCAAGGCGCGGTTTTTCGGCGCAAACGTCTGCCAGACCGCAACCATTCCGTCGGGAGAGTCGGCAACCGCGCTCGCCGAAGAGTTCGCTGCGTCGGGCTACAACACCGCCCGCCTCCACCAGTTCTCGCCAATTCTGCGCGGCAAAAAGGGCGACTTCGCCGAGCTAAACCAAAAGAACATGGACAAGTTCGACTTCCTCTTCGCCGAGCTTAAAAAGCGCGGAATCTACATCACTACCGACTTCTACGCCTCGGGCAGGCTCTTCCCCGAAGAATTCGACGACGTACCCTACCGCGGCGACAACATGAAGGCGCTGTTTTTCGTCTCAGACAAGGCTCGCGCGGCGTTGAAGCGGTTTATCGCAAACTTTCTCAACCACGTCAACCCCTACACGGGCTTGGCGTACAAGGACGAGCCTGCGCTGGTTTTCGCGAGCGTCGTCAACGAAGACTGCATCGAAAACGCGCGGAATTTCGTAATCCGCACGCACCTCGACTACGACATCGCAAAGCCGCTTTACGAAAAGTGGCTCGCGGAAAAGCCCGCGCTCCCCGACGGAATCGACGAGAACGAAAAATTCCAAATCTTCCTCGTCGAGCGCTACGAAAGCTTCTACCGCGAAATGTCCGCCTATATAAAGTCAATCGCGCCCAACATGCTGCTCACCGACCAGACAAACGGCGGCAAGCTCCTCGCGACGGTCATGGCGGAACGCTACGACGTCTACGACACCCACCTCTACAACGGGCACCCGCTGTTCTACGAAAACCGCTTCACAACCCCCATGTATGTAGACCCCGCAGACCCGCTCGAAAAGCGCGGCGGCGCGTTCATGAAAATCGGCGCAACGCGCCTGCTGACAAAGCCCACGGCGATTACCGAGTGGGACTACGTGCGCCCCAATCCCCACGCGGCGGTCGGCGGGC
>JAJXPD010000074.1:0-1029 GCA_021641325.1 Opitutales bacterium | reverse complement strand
GGCGCGTACTCGGCGCTGAACGGCGTCGACGGGCTTTGGCAGTTCTGCTACACGCACCACGAAAAGAACATCTGCGGGAATCCGCCGCTGGGAATTTTCGAGACAGCAGGCGACGCCGCGAGAACGCTCGCCAACAAAATAGGCTCGCTGATGTTCCTGCGCGGCGACATCGCCGAAAGCGGAAAAACCGTGGCGCTTGCCGTCTCCGACAAGCCGTTCGACAAATGCAAAAACGGCGACGCGTACAAATTCTGCGACGCCCTCGCGGAGCTTGCTCTTGTGGCGAAGTCGGGAGTCGTTGCGGCGGCGGACATGTCCTCGCTCGAAAAAAAGCTCCCCAAAGACACCGCCGCCGTGCTCTACACCGACGCCGCGTTTGCGCCGAAAGACCGCAAGACTTTCGGGGCGTCGGAAAGCGCGGAAAAAATCGCGAACAGGGTTTTCCTCGACGACGGCGGAATCAAAAACGGCGTCTACACAAGCTCGACGGGAGAGCTGAAACTCGATTCGGCAAAAGCCCGCTGGAAGGCGGTCGCGCCGCGAATCGAAGCGTTTGCGCAAAACGGATGCTCGGCGCAAAAGGGGAAATTCGCGCGGGTCGAAAACACGGACGGCTGGTCGATTGTCGCGCTGTGCTCGCTCGACGGCGCGGAGCTTGGGAAGTCGAAGCGCATTCTCGCCGCGCACATAAGCAACATCATGAACGGCGGCGACAGATTCGGCGGGCGCAACTTTGCGACCCTCCTCGAAAAGGGAAGCGGCGGCTACCTGCTCGCGTCGGCGGAGTCGAAAATCGAGTTCGCAAAAAGGCTCGACGGCTTCAAATGCTTCGCGCTCGACGCAATGGGCAAACGCATTGCGGAAATCCCGATTGAAAGAACCGAAAACGGCGCAAAACTCACCCTTTCCACCCACAATAAGTTCGGCGCGACAATCGCCTACGAGCTTTCCGCCGAATAGCAAAAAACGCCCCCAAGACGCCCTCCCCCGCGCCCCGACGGCGCAAGCGCCTTTCGGGGCGTCATTTTT
>JAJXPD010000261.1 GCA_021641325.1 Opitutales bacterium | reverse complement strand
GGCTACTATTTCGGCGAAAAAAAGCTCGGCGAAATCGCCCGCGAATTCGGGCTGACCGAAGCCCGTATCTGCCAAATACACTCGCAGGCGTTAAGCTCGCTCCGCCCCAAATTTACGAATTAAACGCGCGAAACGCGCAAATTTCGGGAAAATTTCCCCGCAGAAAAAACGCCCGAATCCGCAAGGATTCGGGCGTTTTTCGCCGGAAGCGCGTGGCGAGTCTTCCGCGCCGCGCAAGCCGCCGCTACTTCGTCAGCAAATACTTCATGGGGGCTACGGTTTTGCCTTTGTAGACGTAGGGAGTTTTGCCGTAGTTGCAGACAATCTTTTCGCCGTTGCCGAAGACCGTCATGGTAACGTCGGGTGTCAAATACTTGTGGTCTTCCATGAATTCGAGCTGCAAGTGGCGCACGGGCAGAAATTCGTCGTAAGCCTTTTTGATTCGCGGAACGTCGTCGAAATTGCTCGAATAGAAAATCGGCCTGCCGCCGTATTCGAAAAGCTTGAGCGTGGCAAAGGGATCCTGAACGCCGTCGCGCTTGTTGAAGGTAAGGTCGCCGCTGTCGTCGGTTTTCGCCTTGCCCGTGGTATGGTTCTGCGTAAAGCGGTCTGGATTGCTCAAAATTATGCCGTGGTAGACAATCTCCCAAAGCGGGACAAAGCCGTCTACATAGTGCGAAAGCTTTTCGAAGAACGTGCCCTTGGGTTCGCGCCCCGCTTTCGAGTTGTACCACTTCGACATCTTGCCGCTGACATAGTTGATATAGTCGAGCTGCCCCGCGATGTGGTCGAAGCCGGCCTCGCTCGCAAAGCCGCCGAATTCCTTTTGGCAGAATTTTGCGATTTTAATCTGCACTTCGCCCATTTCGTCGCGCGTGGCGGGGTGCTTTGGGTCGGCGCACATGTAGGGCGGAACTGCCGAGAACACGTCGATGTAGTGCGGTGCCTGAAAGCCCAAGTCGCGGACTTTTTTGAGCTGGTCGGGAAGGAATTTTTCGTACGCGTTTTTTGCGCACAGGTTGTACGCCCTGCCGCCGCCCCAGAAGTACCCGCGCTGGGGAGTGCCGTTGACGTTCTTCGCCGCGACCTCGCCGCCGTTCCACATGCGCGAACACGTGTAGCAGTCGGTGGAATTTGTGTGCGCGTGGATTCTGTATCCGAGTTTTTTGACGTGCGCAATGAACTCGCGCAAAGCCGCCTCGCCGCCCAGCTCTTCGGGAATCGGGAAGATGTCGGGGAAACGCCCGTCGTAGCCGCCGCTCTGCCAGCCCGCCGAGCAGAATGTCACTTCGCCGATTCCGCATTTCTTGAACTCGTCCACAAACGCTATCGACTTTTTGAAGTCGAGCACGGGGATTACAGGCGGCTCGGTTTCGGGAGTAAAATCTTTGTCCTGACGCTTTTTCGAGCCGTGGAACTGAATGCGCACGGGAACGGACTTCGCCATGTATTCCAGCCACGGCTGCTCCTTGATGCGCTCTTTGAGCGGGCGGACAACGCCTGCGTCGAGCAGCTTCTTGCGGTACGCCTTGCCGATTTCAACATAGCCCGCGTCTTTCGGAAGCATGTTGTATTCTATTACGATGTCGTCGTACACGCCGAACCCCGTGCCCGCAATGTCGTAGCGCACAAACGGGGTGAAGACGCCGTTGCGGACTTCGAGCCAGCATGACGCCTCATTGCGGAGCGTTTTTATCTGCGCCCAGAAATTGCATTTGTCGGTCTTCATGGCGACAATAGGCAGAATGAACCTTCCGAGATTCACCCTGCCGTCGGGCGCGTCGAAATCGACAATCTCGCCGCGCGAGAAAATTATGCTCCCCGCGTCGCCGCGCTTCGCCCGCGCGAAGTCCGTTGAAATTTCAACACACTTCGCCGAGGGCGAAATGTCCGACCTCGGAATAAAGAGCCTGTAAGAGTCCGCCGAGGTCTTTTCGAGCTTGTACGTGCGCTCCGTTGCCGCGCCCGATTTCGGCGTTTCGATAAGCGTTGCCACCTGCGCCCAAGC
>JAJXPD010000073.1:4411-9703 GCA_021641325.1 Opitutales bacterium | reverse complement strand
TTATTACTATGTTTGTTCGGGGTGCTCTTTGCGTTCGCGTGCAATGCGGCGCAGTTTAACTATAAAGTGCCCGAAGTCGGCGGGGAAAACGCGGCCGATACGGAAATTTGCTCGCTTCCGTTCAAGGTTGGCGACGGCGTAAAAATGGAGTCGGACAAAAAATACAGCTACAAGCTGCCGAATTTTCCGCGCGTAAAAACAACCAATCTCTACATTTTGTGCGTTGCCGAAACGCAGTCGGGCGGCGGAATGCGCGTGCGCATAGCAGGCTCGGACGGCGCGGGCATCAAGAGCCGGCTTTTGAAAATCGGCGTAAACATCGGCGTCGCGGGCGGCGACGGCTTCGAGTCTTGCAGGAAAGTCGGCGGCGGCGGAAAGATGTTTTTGTGCTCGGTGGTCGTCCCCGAATCGTGGAAGAAAGACGTCGTTCCCGCCGCGTTGGAGTTCGAGCCGTACGGCGGCGGCGGAATACGCGTGTACGGCGCGACGTTTTCGTCGAAGCTCGTCGATACCGAAAAGTACGTCGAATTTCCCGAAGAGCTCTGGAAGCCCATAAACTCGAAAAAGCTTTTGGTCGAAAGCGGAACGGTTCTCGACGTTTCCGCGCAGATGGGCGAAAAACCCGCGGGCAAATACGGGCGCGTGGCGGTCTCGAAAGACGGGCATTTCGAGTTTGAAAACAGGCGCGGCGTCCGCGTGAAATTCAAGGGCACAAACTGGCGTCCCGCGCAGGATTTCGCCCAAATGCTCAATTCGAAAGAGCGGATAGACAAGATTGTTTCGCGCGTGCGCGCACAGGGCTACAACCTGATTCGCTGGCGTCTCAGCCCCGACCTCAACGCCGATTTGGCGGGCGACTTTGCCTACACCCCCGAAGTTCAGGGCAAGTACGACTATTTTCTCTACGCCTGCGCCCGCGAGGGCGTGTATTCGCACATAATGCTTTCGAGCCACCTCTTCGGCGAAAAGGACGTGCTGTGGGGCGACAGGTTCGACGTAAAAGTGCGCTTCCTTTTGGGCGACGAAACCGTGCGCGAAAACTGGAAAAAATCCGTCCGCGCAATGCTCGAACACGTCAACCCCTACACGGGCAAAACGTGGCTCGAAGACGCGTCGATTGCGACGGTCGAGTGCTTCAACGAGCTTGATATGATTGCCACATTCTCGCCCTTGCAGGGCATGTCTAAGGCGACGCGCAAATACGCCGAAAAGTTCGTCCGCGCAAGACTCAGGGAAAAGTACGGGACAATCGACGCTCTCAACGAGGTGTGGAAGCCCGAAACGCCGTTTGCGTCGTTCTCGGAAGTGAAGCTGCTTTCCGACGCAAAGCACTTCAAAATGGGCGCGGAGGACTTCTCCGAAATCTTCGTCGAACGCTCGCGCAACCTCGCCGAATTTTGCAGAAAATTCCTGCGCGACGAGCTGAAATTCAACGCGCCCATGCACCAGTACAATTTTACGTCGCAGCCCGACATCACCCTTGCGGGCTACGAGTGGGGCGAATACATGGGCGTCAACACCTATTCGTCCACCGCGCATACGGACTTCAAGCCCGACAAAAAGCCCGCGTGGCTTTCCGACCCCATTGCCGACGAGGACGGCAGATGGTTTTTGTACACCGTCGGCAAGCGCGTTTGGGGCATGCCGTTCATGGTCTCCGAATTTTCGCAGCGGCACTGGAACGTGCACAAGTACGAGGCCGGCGTGTTTTTCTCGGCGTACGCGGCGTTTCAGGACTACGACAACCTCACAATCCACGACGTCGCCATGGGCGACAAATTCCGCTACGAGCTTGGAAATTTCAGCGTCTTCAATTCCCCCGTTTTCAGGGCGAACGAATTTCTGAACTACTGCATGTTTTTCAGGGGCGACGTGTCGCCCGCAAAAAAGCGCGTAGAGTTCCGGTACACGGGCGCGATTTCGTCGGCGAGCGTGGGAACGCGCTTCGAAAAGGAAAAAGCCTCTTTCATGACGGGCTTCGGAATTTCCTTCCCCGAAGCGGAGCGCGTGTCGGCGGGAAGCCTGAAAAATCCCGACGGCACGGCGGTTTCGCCCGCAAAGGTTTCGGCGGACGCGGTCTACACGCCCGAAAATCTGCCCGAGGACGTGTCGGCGTTCGCCGCCGACCTGCGCGAGCGCGGCGTGCTACCGAAATACAACCGCTCGAACCCCGAAAAGGGAATTTTTGTTTCGGATACGGGCGAAATCGAAATGCGCATGTACGAAGGATTCGTGAAAGTTTCGACTCCGAAAACCGAGGCGGTAGCCTCGCGCGGAATAAAGACGCCCGTGAAGCTCGGCGCGTTTACGGTGAAGTCGGTCGACGTTCCTTGCGCGGTCGCGGCGTGCTCCATGGACGGCAAAAAACTTTCGGAAAGTTCGAGCGTCGTGCTTGTGCTCAATACCGACAACGTTTCGACCGATTTCAAAATCACCGCAAAAAAACGCGCCCTCAGAAGCGGCGGCAAACAGCCAGTTCGCCTGCGGGTCTGCCGCCTTTCCGTCGAGCTTGAAATTGCGGACGCCGAAAAGTTCGACCTCTACGCGCTTGCGCTGTCGGGCGAACGGCTGGAAAAACTGCCCGTCGCCGCGGAAAACGGCGTTTTGAAAATAGACATCGACACCGCAAAGCTCGCGAACGGCACGACAGTGTTTTTTGAGCTTGCCAAACGCCGCTGATTCGGATTCAATCAAATTTTTACAACACATACATACAATCACTTAAAAATGGGAGTTAAAATGAAAGGGAAACTGTTTGCGCTTGCCGCGTTTGTCGCGGCGTCGGCGGCCGTCTTCGGCGGCGAATGGAAAAAATACGGAAAAGAGCCGCTTTTGGGCGGCGGAGACTTGGGCACGATTTTCGACATCGCCGTAGTCAAAACGAACAAGGGCTTCGAAATGTTCTCGTCGTGGCGTCCGCAAAAATCAATCGCGGTACATTACAGCAAGGACGGCAAAACGTGGTCGGCGCCCGTAATCGTCCTGCCGTTTCAGGACGAGGGCTGGCAGTACAGGCTCAACCGCCCCTGCGTTGTCGTAAAGGACGGCGTATACCACATGTGGTACACGGGCCAGGTTCGCCCCGTCAAGGGCTACAAGGGAATCCGCTCGCGCATAGGCTACGCCACGAGCACCGACGGCAGGAACTTCGTCCGCCAGCAAAATCCCGTCATGGAGCCCACCGAACACTGGGAGGGCGAATCAATCATGTGCCCGCACGTAATTTGGGACGAGTCCGAAAAGATTTTCAAAATGTGGTATTCGGGCGGCGAAACCTACGAACCCAATGAAATCGGCTACGCCACGAGCAAGGACGGCATCAACTGGGAAAAATACAAGGGCAACCCCGTCATGGTTCCAAACAAAGGCATGAAGTGGGAAAAGGACAGGGTGACTGCGTGCCAAGTCATCAAACGCGCCAACGACTACCTCATGTTCTACATCGGCTTTGAGGATATCCACACCGCGCGCATTTGCATGGCGCGCTCCAAAGACGGTATCCACAACTGGGAACGCTATTCGGGCAACCCGATAATCCAGCCGTCGCCCGACAGCTGGGACGCCGACGCCACATACAAGCCCTACGCGGTCTTCGACGGCAAGAACTGGCTTCTCTGGTACAACGGAAGAACGAAGCACCTCGAACGCATCGGTCTTGCAATCCACGAAGGCGAAGACCTCGGTTTCTAAAATCATGGGAAAGGCAAAAACGTTTTTTGCAGTGTGCGCGGCGGCAATCGCCGCGCATGTCGTATCGGCGGAAACTCCCGACACGTCCAAGTTCGAAAAATATACGGCGCAGTTCAACGCCGCCGACGAGGAGCTTGTTCAGAATCTCTACCCGAACTCGCAGGCGGCAAAGTTCCTTTCGGAAAACGCGCCCGTGTTCGAGTGTCCCGACGCCGAGCTTGAGCGCGTTTATTATTTCCGCTGGTGGACGTTCCGAAAGCACGTCAAGCAGACGCCCGACGGCTACGTCATTACCGAGTTCCTCCCGAAGGTTCCGTGGTCGGGGCTTTACAACGCGATTTCGTGCCCCGGCGCGCACCACTTCGCGGAGGGTCGCTGGCTTGCCGACAAAAAGTACCTCGAAGCCTACGCCCGCTACTGGTTTAACTGCGGCAACAACGTCCGCAAATACACATTCCCCGTGGCGCATTCGGTTCTCGAATTGTACAAGGTTTCGGGCGACAAGGCGATTCTTTCCGAGCTTTTCGGCAAAATGCGCGAAAACGCCGCCGAGTGGGAAAAATCACACTACGACGCCGAGCGCGGACTTTTCTGGCAAAGGGACAGCCGCGACGGCATGGAGTACTCTATTTCCGGTTCGCTCCACCCGAAATTCTTGGGGTACAGGGCGACGATAAACGCGCACATGTACGGCGAGTACCGCGCGCTGTCGGAAATTGCTGGCATTTTGGGCGACGGCTCCGCCGCCAAGCTCTACGCCGAAAAGGCGGCGGCTCTCAAAGACAAAATCAACACCGCCCTTTGGGACAAATCCGCCCGATTCTTCAAGGTGATTCCCCTCGGCTCGGCCGAATTTTCCGACGTCCGCGAGCTTCACGGCTACACCCCGTGGGTGTACAACATTCCGCCGAAGAGCCGCTCCGACGCGTGGAGATTCCTCTCCGACGCCTCCGCGTTCAAAGCCCCCTACGGGCCGACGACCGCCGAGCAGAGCCACCCGAAATTCGCCGTCGCCTACGAGGGGCACGAGTGCCTCTGGAACGGTCCGTCGTGGCCTTTTGCGACTTCCACGACCCTCAACGCTCTCGCGAACTTCATCAACGCGAATGGGCAGAACGCCTACGCCGACAAGGGTCTGTACTTCGACACCCTCCAAACATACGCGATGTCGCACCACAGGGTTCTCCCCGACGGCAGGCGCGTGATGTGGATTGACGAAAACATCAACCCCTACACGGGCGACTGGATTTCCCGCACGCGCCTCGAAAAATGGGAGAACGGCACGTGGTCGAAGCGCAAGGGCGGGCGCGAGCGCGGCAAAGACTACAACCACTCGCAGTTATGCAACCACGTTATTTCCGAGCTTGTCGGGGTTCGCCCGAATCTTGATTCTACCGTCGAAATCAACCCGCTCGTTCCCGATTCGTGGGACTACTTCTACCTCGGCAACGTTTCCGTCAAGGGGCGCAAGCTCGAAGTTGTGTACGACCGCTTCGGTACGCGCTACGGCAAAGGCGCGGGGCTTTCGGTTTATGTGGACGGGAAGCTCGTAGGGCGTTCGGCAAAGCTTTCGCCGATGAAAATCGACATGTCGGGCGGACG
>JAJXPD010000073.1:0-4401 GCA_021641325.1 Opitutales bacterium | reverse complement strand
CGGACGAGCCCAAGAAAATTTCGAGAGGTTCGATTTTCTCCTCCCGCAGGGTGTCCCGATAGGATTTGCAATTTGTTTCAAACGCCGCGCCGAAATTTTCGGCGCGGCGTTTTTTGTATTCGCCAATAGCCGCATGCCGACCTTTGGAGGCGTTTTCCCGACGTCGAAAAAATTTTATGAATGCGTTGACAATATGCGCAAAGTGTGCGAATCTCCACGCAGTTTTTTTAGCAAAACAACGTAATTATATAACAGGAAACAAATATGAGTTGTCCAAATAACAACTGCTCGCACGAAGTACAGCAAATGTGCTGCGTTGCAAAAGGTGCAAAACACGGACCCGCTCCCATTCCGGAAGAAGGCAAATGGGTAAAGTCCAAGCAAATTAGCGACATCAGCGGTCTCACGCACGGCGTCGGTTGGTGCGCTCCCCAACAGGGCGCGTGCAAGCTCACGCTCAATGTCAAGGACGGCGTAATCAAGGAAGCCCTCGTCGAAACAATCGGCTGCTCGGGCATGACGCACTCGGCGGCTATGGCGGCGGAAGTTCTCCCAGGCAAAACCGTTCTCGAAGCCGTTAATTCCGACCTCGTTTGCGACGCAATCAACGTCGCCATGCGCGAACTTTTCCTCCAAATCATCTACGGACGCACTCAGACGGCTTTCTCGGAAGGCGGTCTCCCCATCGGCGCGGGTCTCGAAGACTTGGGCAAGGGTCTGCGCTCGCAGGTCGGCACGATGTTCTCGACGGAAGTCAAGGGCCCGCGCTACCTCGAACTCGCCGAAGGCTACGTTCTCGAACAGGCTCTCGACGAAAACAACGAGGTAATCGGCTACAAGACCGTGCATGTCGGAAAAATGCTCGAAGCCATTCGCAACGGCATGGACGCGGGCGAAGCTTTCAAGAAATTCACCTCCACAAAGGGACGTTTCGAAGACGCCGCAAAAACCATCGACCCCCGCAAAGAATAAGGAGTTTTTACAATGGCTATCACATTCGAAAGTTATGAAAGACGCATAGAAAAAATCAACAAAGTATGCGCCGAATACGGTTTGTCGGGTCTCGAAGAAGCCAAGGCTCTTTGCGATTCCAAGGGCATCAACGTTGACGCCATCGTCAAGGGCATTCAGCCCATCGCGTTCGAAAACGCTGTTTGGGCTTATACTCTCGGCGCGGCAATCGCCCTCAAAAAGGGCAGCAAGAACGCAGCCGAAGCCGCCGAAAACATCGGTATCGGTCTCCAAGCGTTCTGCATTCCCGGCTCCGTCGCCGACAGCCGCGACGTAGGTCTCGGGCACGGCAACCTCGGCGCAATGCTCCTGCGCGAAGAAACAAAGTGCTTCTGCTTCCTCGCAGGCCACGAATCGTTCGCGGCTGCGGAAGGCGCAATCGGCATCGCAAAGACCGCCAACAAGGTTCGCAAAGAACCCCTGCGCGTTATCCTCAACGGCTTGGGCAAAGACGCCGCGTACATCATCTCGCGCATCAACGGCTTCACGCACGTCGAAACAGAGTACGACTATTACACGGGCGAACTCAAAATCACGAAGGAAACGGCTTTCTCGAAGGGCGACAAGGCGAAGGTTCGCGTCTACGGCGCGGACGACGTCTCCGAAGGCGTGGCAATCATGATAAAGGAAGGCGTCGACGTTTCCATTACAGGCAACTCTACAAACCCGACACGCTTCCAGCACCCCGTAGCGGGCACCTACAAAAAGTGGGCAATCGAACACGGCAAGAAATACTTCTCCGTTGCTTCGGGCGGCGGCACGGGCAGAACCCTCCACCCCGACAACATGGGCGCGGGCCCCGCTTCGTACGGCATGACCGACACCATGGGCAGAATGCACGGCGACGCGCAGTTCGCGGGCTCGTCTTCCGTTCCCGCGCACGTCGAAATGATGGGTCTTATCGGCATGGGCAACAACCCGATGGTCGGCGCGACCGTTGCGGTTGCAGTCGCAGTCGAAGAGGCTTCGAAGTAATCGGCACTTTACCGAAAACGCGCACCCAATGGTGCGCGTTTTTTTTTGCGACTGAATTTGCCCTCGGGCTGGAGCGCGTTTTTTGCGCTTTCCGCAAGGCGCGAGTGTGGGTGATTCGCTAAACAGTGTGCGCTTCGATGCGGTTTTTCGCTCCGAATTTCGGCGAATAGCGCGGGGGTTTTATGCCTTAAATTTTGCCGATTGCGAGCTTTTTTAACGCGCAAAACTTCCGCAAAGCGCAAATTTGCTTTTTTTGCGGCATTTTTTTTGCCGAAATTGAGCGTGTTTAAGCTCTGGTTTATCAGTGTATTAAGCTATGTTTGCGAATTTTTTTGCGCAAAAAGCTTGCAAGCAATCGCAAAAAATCCAATGTATTTCAACAAGACACATGGCGCGGCAATTCCGCCGCGCCGGATTTTTTATCTATGGGAAAATGTATGAAATTTGCGATGTTTGCGGGGGCGTTGTTTGCCGCTTGCGCGTTGACGGCGGCGGAAAGCGGCGGCGACACTATTTCGGCGAAGTTCGGCAATACTGTTTCGGGCGCGGCTCAGGCGAAAGCGCCTCAACTTGTGTATTTCGAGGGGAACGGGAAATCGGGCGGACTGCTGTGCATGGGGCATTCGCTCACAAAACACGCCCCCGCGCCCGCGCTTGGCTGGTTTTCCGACTGCGGAATGGCTGCGTCCAAAAAGGAGAACGACTATGTCCATCTGCTTTGGGAAAAGCTCAAAAAGGACAATCCCGACATTCCGCTATGCATTGCTAAGGGCGCGTTTTTCGAGCGCAACTTTGTCGACGCCGACAAAATCCTGCCGCGCTACAAGCAGGCTCGCGACTTCAAGCCGAAGTGGATTGTAATTTCGCTCGTAGACAACGTATCGCTGGAAATGGCGGCGAAACACGATTTCATCAAGTACTACGCAAAGCTCGTAAAATATCTCAATCCCGACGGCGCGGCGAAGATGATAATCACCACGGGCTGGTATCCGACAAGCAAGCTCAACGACAAGCTCAAAGACTTCGCCAGGCAAAACGGAATAACGATTGTGGACATCTGCGCAATCGCCCAAAAAGAGGGCATGACCGCAAAGGGAAAATTCGCCCACAGCGGCGTCGCAAGCCACCCGTCCGACGCGGGCATGGCGGCTCTCGCCGACGCCTACTACAAGGCTCTTTCGCGGCAATAAAATTTTTTCAACAAACAAAAATCGAACAATAAAGGAAACAGAATGAAAAAAACAATAATATCAGCGCTCTTTTCGATAGCGGCGTCGGCGTCCGCGCTTGCGGCGTCGGGCTACGACGTGGCGGCGATAGTCTGGCCGGCCTACCACCCCGCGCCCCGCTGGCAGGAACTCGGCATTTTCAAACACGGCAACGGCGAATGGCAGAACGTCTACGAGGCGCACACGAAGTTCGACGGACACCGCGAACCCCTCACGCCGCTCTGGGGCTACGAGCGCGAGGACGACCCGATTGTAGTCGCCCGTAAAATCGACGCCGCTCTCGCCGCGGGCGTAAACGTTTTCGTCTACGACTGGTACTGGTACGAGGGCAGACCCTTTCTCGAAAACGCGCTCAACAACGGCTTCCTCAAAGCCCCCAACAACGAGCGCATGAAGTTCTACCTGATGTGGGCAAACCACGACGTAGACCACCTTTGGGACAACACAATCGGCAAAAAGGGCAAGCACGACAAGGTTTGGGCTGCCGAAGTCTCGTACGACGAGTTTGTCGAAAAGCTCGTTCCGCGCTTCATCGAATATTTCAAGAAGCCCAACTATTATAAAATCGACAACAAGCCCGTGTTCTCGTTCTTCGTGCCCAACAAGTTCATCATGGGCGTAGGCGGAATGGAAAAGGCTAAGCAGGCGCTCGACTTCTTCCGCGCGGAGGCGAAAAAGGCGGGCTTTGCGGGAATCCACTTCCAGACGTTCTCGTCGCTGCTTTGGAGAAAGCCGCTTGCCGTCCCCGGACAGGAAAAATCGACATTCCCCGAAATGTACAAATACATCGGCTTCGACAGCGTAACGGTTTACAACTGGCCGTCGCTTTCGAGGGTCGAAAAGGGCAAGCAGTACAAAACTTGGGGCGAAGAGAGCCTTGCCATGTTCGACAAAATGCGCCCACTGTACGGCGTAGCCTACGTTCCGAACGTGACAATCGGCTGGGACAACAACTCGCGCTTCCCGAAAGAGCAGATTACGACGGTCATCGAAAATTCGAACCCGACGGACTACGAACGCTTCCTGCGCGAAACCAAGAAGTGGCTCGACAAAAATCCGCAGGCGGGTATGCCCAAGCTGATGATTATCAATTCGTGGAACGAATGGACCGAGGGCAGCCAGCTCGAACCTGACGACAAAAACGGCTACGACTTCCTCAACGCCACCGCCAGAGTCTTCGGCGGAA
>JAJXPD010000072.1 GCA_021641325.1 Opitutales bacterium | reverse complement strand
AGTCGCAGGGGAGCGAATTTCCCGTGGTGGTGCTGCCGCTCATGCGCCAGCATTTCATGATGTTGCAGCGCAATTTGCTCTATACGGCGTTGACGCGCGGCAGAAAAAAGGTGTTTATTGTGGGCGAGGAGTCGGCGTGGAAGTCGGCGGTGAAAAACTCGCGCGCGTCGAAACGCAGAACGTATTTGAGGGAACGCTTGTCATGGGCATAAAAATCTACGATATCGAAAGGGCGGAATACGCCGAGGAAAAAGTGTGCGCGGAAGGCTCTCTGCGCTTCATGTACGAAAGCCCCGTCGGGCAGGCGGCGACGTCGCTTGTGTTCAAACGCGCGTTTTTTTCGCGCATGTGCGGCGCGTGGGCGGATTCCCGCGCAAGCCTGAAATCGGCGGAAAAGTTCGCCCGCGAAAACGGAATAAACATGGACGAAAGCCTCCTGCCGTTTTCGGCGTTCAAAACTTTCAACGACTTTTTCACGCGCGAACTCAAAGTCTCCGCGCGGCCCGTCGGGGGCGGCGCAAAAACGGTTTCGTTTCCGAGCGACGGCCGACACCTGCTTGTGCGCAACTTCGGGGCGTCGGACGTTTTCTACGCAAAGGGACAGCGTTTCGACATGGCGAAGTTTTTAGGCGACAAATCGCTCGCGGCGCGTTTCGAGGGCGGCGACATGCTCGTTTCAAGGCTCAGCCCGCTCGACTACCACCGCTTTCACTATCCCGTGTCGGGCGAAATCTCCGCCCGCAGGAACGTAGACGGCTGGCTGTTTTCGGTAAGCCCTATTGCGCTCTCAAAGCGCATTTCGATTTTCTGGGAAAACAAGCGCGTGCTCAACCTCATCGACTCTCCCGAATTGGGCTTGTGCGCGTTCGCGGAAATCGGCGCGACAAACGTCGGAAGCATTGTGAATTTCGGCAAAATAGGCGACCGCGTTTCGCGTGGGGCGCAGGCGGGGCTGTTCAGGTTCGGCGGCTCGTGCTTGGTGTCGGTATTCCCGCCGAGCGCGAATTTGAAATGGAATCCCGCGCTTGTGGAAAAGTCGGCGGAATCGGTGGAATGCTACGCGCATGCAAACACAGCGTGCGCGGAAATTTCCCAATAAACGCGCCCGCATAAAATTCAGCCCGCAACGCATTCGGATACGCTCCGAACCGCGCCGCGCCCGCCGCGCGACGGTCTGACTTAACGTTTTTTGCTTGCGTTTCGGGCGTTCGTGCGGAATTTTTTTCGTCGTATGAAAAAACTTGCAATTATACTGACATTCGCGGCGGTTCTTACGGGCTGCGCAACGGTTTCCGAAAAGCCCGCAACGCAGCCGCGCAAAATCGCCGTCCAGATGTATTCGCTCAACAGGTTCACGCTGGAAGAGGCTCTCGAAAAACTCAAACCGCTGAAAATCGACACGGTGGAATGCTACCCCGGACAGCGTCTGAGCGCGAAATATCCCAAGGCGAAAGTAGGGCCTGCGCTCAACGCGGAGGAACGCGCATACATGAAAAAACTTCTCTCCGACGCGGGGGTCAAGATGCGCAGCTTCGGGGTAATCAACGTAAACAAGCTCGATTTCAGCCAAATCGACCCGCTCTTCAAATTCGCAAAGGAAATGGGCGCGGAACGCATTCTAACCGAATCCGCCGTGTACTTCTTCCCCGAACTCGACAAGGCTGCCGAAAAATACGGCATGACGGTGCTAATCCACCACCACGCCACAAACGGCGCGCCGTATTGGGACACCGAATACTTCAAACGCCACTCGGCAAACTTCAAACACATAAAATACAATCCCGACCCCGGACACTGGGCGCGTTCGGGCATAGACCCCGTGAAGTCGCTTAAAGAGGTGGAAGGCAAAATCGCCGGAATCCACTTCAAGGACCAGCGCGAATTCGGCAACATCAAGAACCAGCCCGCGCCGTTCGGGAAGGGCGTTCTCGACGTAAAGGGCATGCTCGCCGAGCTGGACAGACAGGGCTTCGACGGCTACTACGTGATAGAGTACGAAGACAAGTGGCTCGACAACATTCCCGAAATTACCGAATGCGCGGAATTCCTCCGCAAAAATTAACGCCGGTAAATTTTCCGGAAAGGGCGGATTCGTTGCGAATCCGCCTTTTTTGCGCCCGCGGGCGGGGCGACGGGGGATTTCAAATGCGCTTGACAAAGCGTCGGGGCGTGGCATTGTTTTTCGGCGTTAATCGAGTTGGAAAACAGTCCCGCGATTGACATTATAAATATGGAAAAATCAAAAGTACTCGTAGCCGACCCCATTTCTCCGAAAGGGGTCGAACTCCTCAAACAAAAAGGTTTCGACGTTGTCGAAGCCTACGGCTCCACTCCCGATCAGGTCAAGGAGCTTATTAAAGACGCCGACGCGGTAATCGTCCGCTCGGAAACCAAAATCACCGCAGACGTCCTTGCGTGCGCAAAGAAGCTCAAAGCGGTAGGACGCGCGGGCGTGGGCGTCGACAATATCGACATTCCCGCCGCCTCCGAAAAGGGCGTCGTGGTAATGAACACCCCCACGGGCAACACAATCGCGACGGCGGAACTTACGTTCACGCACATGCTCTGCGGAACGCGCCCGATTGCGCAGGCAAACGCCTCGATTCACAGCGGCGTGTGGGACAGAAAATCTTTCAAGGGCACGGAGCTTAAAAACAAGGTTCTCGCGGTTCTCGGCATGGGACGCATCGGCACGGAAGTCGCAAAACGCGCAATGGCGTTCGGCATGAAAGTCGTAGCGTACGACCCCTTTCTGACGGAAGCCCGCGCAAAAACTCTGGGAGTGGAAATCGTACCCCTCGAAGATGCTTTCAAACGCGCAGACTATATTACGGTCCATATGCCCCTCACCGACGCAACCAAATACATGGTTGACGAAAAGGCTTTCGATATGATGAAAAAAGGCGTGCGCGTGTTCAACTGCGCCCGCGGCGGAATCATCAAGGAAACCGCGCTCGTGGAAGCGCTCAAAAGCGGCAAAGTCGCGGCGGCCGGCTTGGACGTCTACGAATCCGAACCCCTCGCGAAAGACAGCCCCCTGCGCGATTTCCCGAACCTCGTTCTCACCCCGCACTTGGGCGCGTCCACAAAGGAGGCTCAGGAAAGCTGCGGCATCGAAGTTGCGGAAGTCATCGCCGACGCCCTCTCGACGGGCGCAATCCGCAACGCAATCAACAAGCCGTCAATCGACGCGGAATCCATGAAACAGATTTCCCCGTACATCGTGCTCTGCGAAAAGCTCGGCCTGTTTATCCAGCAGATTTCCCCCGAAAGAGTCCGGAAACTCACAATTAAATATTTCGGAAAACTCGGAAACATCGACAATAAAATCCTTACGCTCGCAGTCCAGAAGGGCTACCTCTCGAAGATTGCCGAAAACGCAAACGACGTCAACGCCCCCGCCAAGATGAAACACTTGGGCATCGAAGTCGAAAGCATCAACAGCAATGCCGACGTCGATTACGCCGAACTCGTCGAAGTTGTCGCGACCTGCGAAAAGGGCACGGTTCACAGCGCGGCTGGCACGGTAACGGGCAAGAGCGCGAAACCGCGCATCGTGCAAATCGGCTCGCGCCAGATGGAAGTCAACCCCTGCGGCTGCTGCGCAATGATTCTCAAAAATCAGGACACTCCCGGAATGGTCGGCCTTATCGGCACGATTCTCGGCAAGTACGGCTGCAACATCGCCAACATGTCGCTCTCGCGCGAAGAGGGCACGGGCAAGGCGCTTAGCGCGTTCGAGCTTGACGGCGTTCCGCAGGCGCAGGCTCTCGACGAATTGAAGGCTCTGGCGCAGATTGAGGACGTCAAAGTAGTCGACTTCTCGTAGTATATGGGGTGGGTCGATTATATCGTAGTCGCGGCGGCGGGATACCTCTTGGGGTCGATTCCGTTTGCCGTGATTATCGCCCGCATGTGCGGCGTCGATATTTTCAAGGTCGGCAGCGGCAACCCCGGCGCGACGAACGTAAAGCGCAGCTGCGGCAAAACCGCGGGCAACCTGTGCTTTATTCTCGACGCCGCAAAGGGCTTCGCCGCGACTGCGTTCCCGCTGTACGCGGGCTGCTTCGGCATGGAGTTTTCCGCGCCGCAGACGCTTGCGTACGTCGGACTTGTGTCGGCGATAATCGGCCACTCGTTCTCGGTATTCGTAAAATTCAGGGGCGGCAAAGGCGTGGCGGTCACAATCGGCGGGCTTCTCGCAATAATGTGGGCGGCGATTTTAATCGGGCTTGTGTTGTGGGTTGTCGTGTTTTATTCGACGCGCTATGTTTCGCTTGCGTCAATCGCAATGGCGTTGGCGTTGCCTGTCGCCGCCGCTTTTTTGTATCCTTTTCCGGGTGCGCAGGTCTATATAGCGACGGCGATTGCCGTCGTGATTGTCGTAAGACACAGGAGCAACATCGCACGATTGATTAAAGGAACCGAAAACAGATTTTAAGCGCAATGGAAAAGAAAATTTTTAGAATCGGGTTTGTCGGAATGGGGACGGTCGCGCAGGGCGTCTGGAAACATCTCGAAAACAACTGCGGGCAAATGGCGGCGCGTCTCGGCGCAGACTACGAACTTGCAAAGGCGTCCGTCCGCGACATAAACAAAAAGCGCGGCGTGGAAATCCCGCGCGAAAAGCTCACTGAAAACCCGTACGACATCGTAAACGACCCGTCCATCGACATCGTGTGCGAGCTTATGGGCGGCACCGACGCCGCGTTCGACATCACGATGGCGGCGCTGAAAAACGGCAAGGTTGTTGTCAGCGCAAACAAGGCGGTAATCTGCAAGCGCGGCGCGGAGATTTTTGCGGCGGCACGCAAATTCGGCGGCGCGTACTTTTTCGAGGCGAGCGTCGCTGGCGGCATTCCGATTATCAAGGTGCTGCGCGAGGGTCTTGTGGCGAACAGGTTTTCGCTCATCTACGGAATCCTCAACGGCACTTGCAACTACATTTTGACGCGCATGGAGCGCGAAAACGCGACCTACGAAACGATTATCGAGGACGCCCGCAGGCTCGGATACGTCGAAGCCGACGAGTCGCTCGACATCGACGGATGGGACGCCGCGCACAAAATTTGCATTCTGGCGTATCTGGCGCACGGGGTGTGGATTAACCCCGAAAACATGCTGGTTTCGGGCATTCGCGGAATAAGGCTTGAAGACATGCAGTGGGCGCGCGATTTCGACAGCCGCATTAAGCTGATTGCCTCCGTAAGGCGCAACCCCGACGGCGCGATTTTCGCGTCGGTCTACCCCGCGCTTCTGCCTTTGACCGACGTCGTGGCGAACGTCAACGAAGTCTACAATGCGGTTTCGCTTTCGGGCGACGTAGTGGGGCGCACTGTTCACATCGGGCGCGGGGCGGGGCAGGACGCCACCGCAAGCGCGGTCATCGCCGACATCGCCGACGCCGTCCGCTATCTCATGGGCGCGCCTGTGAGACCCTCGGCGGCGGTCGATACCCCCGCAAAGTTCGCGTCGCTCGACGAAGTTTCGGGCGAATTCTATTTGAGAATGGAAGTTCCCGACCAGTCGGGCGTGCTTGCGTCGATAGCTTCCGACTTGGCGTCGGAGGGCATTTCGATAGAGCTTTTGCAACAGCGCAAACACGACACAAAGGGCAAGGCTTGGCTGCTTTTGACGACCCACGCCACGACCGAAGCGGCAGTCAAACGCGCGTGCAAAAAACTGCGCGACGCCCGCTACGTCTGCGACGAACCGTTTGTGCTCCGCATTTGGCGCGGCGAGTGAGCCGCGCGAACCGCGCTTCGGCGTTCAGCTTTTCCTTAAAAGCCTCCGCATGGAGGCTTTTTTTTTCGGGAAGAGGGGGTATGTTTTGAAAATGCCGTTTTTTTCCGCAAAACGGCTTGAAAAATGCGTTAGGCGGGGTTTATTTTGAGGGGTAATTTGATTGGAAATATGGCAAAAAAAGTACTTGTAATTTCAACTACACTTAGAAAATCGGGAAACTCCGAGCGGCTTGCGGAGGCGTTTGCCGAGGGCGCGCGCAAGGCGGGCAACGATGTCGAATTCGTGTCGCTTAGGGGAAAGACAATAAACTTCTGCGTGGGCTGTCTCGCGTGCCAGAAAACCGAAAAATGCGTGATTGCCGACGATTCGCGCGAAATTGTCGCAAAGATGAAAACTTCCGACGTTTTGGCGTTCGCAACCCCCGTGTATTACTACGAGATGAGCGGGCAGATGAAAACGCTGCTCGACCGCGCGAACCCGCTCTTCCCCTCCGACTACAAGTTTAGAGACATCTACCTGCTTGCGACCGCCGCCGAGGACGACGAAGAAGCGGTTGACGGCGCGGTAAACGGTTTGGGCGGCTGGATTGCCTGCTTCGAAAAATGCTCTCTCAAAGGCGTCGTTCGCGGCGTGGCGGCGTTGCGTGTGAATTTGCACGGTTTTAAGCGCGTCTTTGTTAGGCGCAGGATACCACTTTGCCTTTGTCGAGTTCCAGCTTGCGGGTGAGGCATTTGGGCAGGCGCGTTTCGTAGTGCCCGACGTAAATGATTGTCTTGCCGTATTGCGCAAGGTCGTCGAGGGCGTTGTTGAAGCGGTTTGTCTGCGCGGTGTCAAGCCCCTGGCAAGGCTCGTCGAGAATCAGCAGCGGCGGGTTTTTGACGACCGTCCGCGCGAGCAACGCCATGCGCTGTTTGCCGAGCGGCAAAGCGGAGAGGGGGGTGTCGCGGTTGTTTTTGAGGTCGAAAAATTCGAGGGTGTCGTCTATTTTTTTGCCGTCCGAGTAGCTCACGTCGAGATACCAGCCCATTGTGTCGAGTAGCCCCGACGCGACCGAGTTCCACACGGTCGCGCTTTCGTCGAAGTACCAGTGCATTTCGGGCGAGATTATGCCCATTTTTTTCTTGATGTCCCAAATGCTCTCGCCGCTTCCGCGGGCGTTGCCGAAGAGCCTAATGTCGTTGCCGTACGCCTGCGGGTTGTCGCCGCAAACGAGGCTAAGCAGTGTCGATTTCCCAGAGCCGTTGCGTCCTACAAGCAGCCATTTTTCGCCCGCCTTGACCGTCCACGAAACGCCGTCGAGCACGGTTTTTTCGCCGTACCTCACGCAGACGTTGCGTGCGTCTACAAAAGTTTCGGCGTCGATTTCGGGCGACGCTTTCAAAAATTCGGGCACTTCTCTCTGAACCGTTTCGACGTCTGCCGCGGTTTCGATTTTGTCGGTCTCGACTATTTTTCCGTCGGAAATTTTTGCGAACCTGTTTACGGATTTCGGAAGCTCTGTGTCGGAAGTCGCGATGACGACTGTCGCGCCCGCCGCGCATTCTTCGTCGAGAATGTCGTTGAGCACCTTGCGCGACGCCGTGTCCAGACCCGTGTAGGGGTCGTCGAAAAGCATAATCTGCGGTCTCAGCCACAGTGCCTTAACGAGTTGCAGCTTTTTATGTTCGCCGCTCGAAAGCTCTATCAGCTGTGTTTGGCGGCATTTTGCGAAGCCGAGCCGTTCGAGAATCGGCAGCGCTTTCGCGGTGTCGAGCCTGCGCTCGCGCCCGTAAACTTCAAGCTCGCCGAGCACCGTGAGTGTGTCCTGTTCGGCATGGTAGTTGTATCTCTGCTGGTAGTAGAAGTTTCTGTCGCCTTCAAGGTTCGCGAATTTATACCAGTTGTCCACGTACAGTGCCTCGTGGGGAAGTCCGTTTTCGTCGTAGTCTATCGCGATTTTCCCGCCGAAGCCGACCTTTCCCGCGATTGCCTTTATCAGGCTCGATTTTCCCGTTCCGCTTTCGCCCGAAATCGCCCAGTTTTCGCCTCGCGATATTTTCCAGTTCAGCCCGTCGAAAACGGTTTTGTTTCCGTAGGCTATTTTCAGCGATTCTATTGATACAAGTGCCATGTCTTTAAAGTGTAAAAATTTGCGGCGGAGGACGAATCCCCCGCCGCGAGTTTATCAGTTCCCTAAATTAAAGGGTCTTGATGGGGCGCATCGCCGTCATGTATTTGCGCAGCTTGATGCCGACAATTTCGACGGGGTGGTTGCGGATTGCTTCGTTTACGCGCACGAGAGCGACGTTATCGACCGAGCCGTCCTTGCCTTCGTTGAAGTTTTTGCCGCAGAGGTCGGGCGTAATCTTTTTCATGAAGTCGGCAAGGAGGGGCTTGCAGGCGTTGTAGAAAAGATAGTTGCCGTATTCGGCGGTGTCGGAGATGACGCGGTTCATTTCGTACAGCTTCTTTCTCGCAATCGTGTTGGCGATAAGCGGGGTTTCGTGCAGCGATTCATAGTACGCCGACGGGGGCTGGATTCCCGCTTCGCACATCGTTTCGAACGCGAGTTCGATGCCCGCCGTGACGAATGCCGAGAGGAGCAGGTAGTTGTCGAAGTATTCCTGTTCGCCGATTTTCATGTCGCCCGCGGGGGTGTTTTCGAAAGCGGTTTTGCCGGTTTCTTCGCGCCATTTCAGGAGCTTTGCGTCGCCGTTTTTCCAGTCTTCCATCATTGTGGAGCTGAATTCGCCCGACATGATGTCGTCCTGATGCTTGCGGAACAGCGGGCGCATGATGTCCTTCAATTCCTGGGCGAGCGTGTAAGCCTTGATTTTCGCGGGGTTCGAGAGCCTGTCGAGCATGCCCGTGATGCCGCCGTGTTTGAGCGCTTCGGTGATGACTTCAACGCCGTATTGTCCGAGCTTTGCGGCATACGCGGGGTTGATTCCGTTTTCGACCATTTTGTCGAAGCAGAGGATTGTCGCCGTTTGGAGAAGTCCGCAGAGGATTGTCTGTTCGCCCATGAGGTCCGACTTCACTTCCGCGACGAACGACGATTTAAGCACGCCCGCCTTGTTCGCGCCGAGCCCCACGCAGTACGCTTTTGCGTATGCCCAGCCCTTGCCTTCGGGATCGTTTTCGGGGTGAACCGCCGCGAGCGCGGGAACGCCAAAGCCTCTGAGGTATTCGGCTCTGACTTCCGTGCCGGGGCCTTTGGGGGCTACCATGATTACCGTGATGTCCTTGCGGATTTGCATGCCTTCTTCGACGATGTTGAAGCCGTGCGAGTACGACAGCGCCGAGCCTTGCTTCATCAGGGGCATGACCGCCGAAATTACGTTGCTGTGCTGTTTGTCGGGCGTGAGGTTGATTACGAGGTCGGCGGAGGGAATCAATTCCTCGTATGTGCCGACTTTGAAGTTGTTGCCCGTAGCGTTTTTCCACGAAGCCCTCTTTTCGTCGATAGCCGACTGGCGGAGCGCGTAGGAGATGTCGAGGCCGCTGTCGCGGAGGTTAAGCCCCTGGTTGAGACCCTGCGCGCCGCAGCCTACGATTACGATTTTCTTGCCTTTGAGGGCTTCGACGCCGCCGTCGAATTCCGAGCGCTCCATCAGTTGCGCCTGATTGAGCTGTATGAGCTTTTCTCTGAGAGGCAATGTATTGAAATAATTTGCCATGATGTTTTTTTATCCTTTCGTGTTTTTGATTTTTAGTAATAAAAAATTATACAATTCCGTGTTTTATGATATCCTCCGCCACTTTCCACGCGCCGCGTTCGTTTCCGTCGGCTATCTGCCTTACGAGGTTTTCGTGCAGTCCGTACGCCGATTCGAAAATTTTAGACGATTTGTAAATCTGCGCGTACCACTTGCGCAGGTGCGCCGACGCAAGCTCGTAGAATTCGAGCAGAATTTCGTTGTGCGACGCCTGCGCGATTGCCGTGTGGAATTTTATGTCGGCGTCTATCGACTTCTCC
>JAJXPD010000260.1 GCA_021641325.1 Opitutales bacterium | reverse complement strand
AAAATAGCTTGAAACTTTCGCGCGCCACCCTAACTTTTCAACCAACAGACGGGCGACGCGCAGCTTGCCCGCCGCGGATATTTTCATCAAAGCAAACACTAATATATAAAGGATAAATTATGGCAAGATTCATCACTCTGTTCACGGGACAGTGGGCCGACATGAAGCTCGAAGACCTCGCGCCGCTGGCGAAGAAAATGGGCTATCAGGGCTTGGAAATAGCGCTCACGCAAAACCATTTCGACATGGCGAAAGCCGACGACGAAGCCTACCTTAAAAGCCGTTGGGACATTTTGGAGGCAAACGGCCTTAACTGCTTCGCCCTTTCCAACCACCTCGTGGGGCAGTGCGTTTGCGACAATATCGACTCGCGCCACCGCGCAATGATGCCCGACTCTATCTGGGGCGACGGCAATCCCGAAGGCGTGCGCCAGCGCGCGGCGGCCGAGATGGTTCGCACCGCGAAAGTCTGCAAAAAATTCATGTCGATGCGCCCGAAGTCTCTTGCGGACTCCCCGCTTCCGCCGACGGTAACGGGTTTCACCGGCTCGTCCATTTGGCAGTATCTGTACTCTTTTCCGCCGGCGTCGCAGGAAATGATTAACGCCGGCTACGAAGACTTTGCGAAACGCTGGACGCCCATCATGGACGCTTTCGACGCGGAGGGCGTAAACTTCGCGCTTGAAGTCCACCCGACGGAAATCGCGTTCGACATCGCGAGTGCCGAACGCGCCCTCAAAGCAATCAAGAACCACCCGCGCTTCGGTTTCAACTACGACCCGTCGCACTTCGGCTATCAGGGCGTAGACTATGTGAAGTTTATCCGCAAATTCTCCGACCGCATCTACCACGCCCACATGAAAGACGTCTGGTGGGGACACGGCACGGGAGAGGCGGGCGTCTTCGGCGGACATACCGACTTCTGCGACCCCCGCCGCTACTGGGACTTCCGCTCAATCGGACACGGCGACATCAACTTCGAGGAAATCATCGTCGCCCTCAACGACATCGGCTACAAGGGCCCGCTTTCGGTCGAATGGGAAGACGGCAGAATGGACAGAATCCACGGCGCTACGGAAGCGTGCGCGCGCGTCAAGTCCTTCGACTTCCCCACGAGCGACATCGCTTTCGACTCCGCGTTCGATACCTCGAACCAATAGCGTTTCCGCAAGCCGCGCGGCGTTTCCCGCCCGCGGCGGCGCGTGTCCGCGCCCGGTTCAATCGTATGCGGAAAATCCGCGGGAGGCTTCGAACGAACGCGTGTGCATGCGTGTCGAATACGGTAAAAACGGCGTTTTTTGCGCCGCCCGCCCATAAAAAACTTTACAACGGGGCGGGTAGTCTTATAAACGTCTTTTGAAATTATATTCATTTCACTTTCATTTCACTAACTAAAATAGAAAACAAAATAATGAAATTCAGCAATCTCACATACACTATGGCATTTTGGCTGCTCCGCTTCTGGCTCGCCGCGCGCGCAATCGGTACGGGGCTTACAAAGTTCCAGGGTACAAAAGAAGTCGTCAAAGACGCCGGCGGTTTGAGCGCCGACGACGTTGACATTCTCCAAGACATGGCGTCGAACGCCGCAGGCGGCCCGCCCGTCGAAAAGGTCACCGAAACCGTTCAGGCCCTCGGCTTCCAGTTCTACCACGGTCTGCCGGCGAAAGGTCCGATGACCGTCGATACGTTCAGCGCAAGCCCGCTCATGCCCTCGTTCATGGTTCAGCCCTACGCGTTCGTTCTCGGCTACGCGCTCATCGCCCTCGGCGTTGCGCTGTTGCTCGGCATCTGCACGCGCGTCTCGCTGTTCCTCATGGGTCTGCTCTACATTTCGCTGACCTGGGGCTTCATCATTCTCGAACCCTCCATGGGTCCGAACGCCGCCGCGGGTATCGCGTATCTCGGCGTGCACTTGGTTCTCATCGTCGGCGCTCTCCTGCTTGCCGACTACAACAAGTTCGAGCTTGTGAAATGCAAATGCGGTTGCAAGTGCGGCTGCAATAAATAATTACAATTAAAATATACAAC
>JAJXPD010000259.1:528-2052 GCA_021641325.1 Opitutales bacterium | reverse complement strand
TTGCCATATTGATGATTTCGTGCCGCCCAGTGCAAAAATCACGCTACTTCGATTTTTTTAGAAAAGATTTTTGCTTTTCGTAGCGCGCGTATTCCTCCGAAACGTATTGCCTGTATTGAGCGGGGTTTTCAATGCGTTCAGAAATAATTGCCATGCTTTCAAGTATGCCGCCCGACTCTTCTTTTGCGCGCCAAACGCTTTTCCGAACGGAGTCGATGTCTCGGTCGATAGATTCCTTTTTTGCGTTTAGAAAATTCCGAAATTGGATGTCCCGCTCCGTTGGCGCACCCGATTGCGGGAAGAGTCTGTCAAAATATTCCGCATAGCGTTTTCGAACTTCCGCGACGATTTCGTCTTCCGTTTTTAAGGACAATTTCTTTGCGTTTTCGTAGTCCTCTTTCAGTTGGCTGAAAATGCCCCTGTTGCGTTCAAGCCACTGATTGTGCGACATTATTTTTGCGCCGACTTCCTCGTCGGAAAATCCGCTTTCCGATATTCGGGCGAAAAGCCGCCCTCCGACATCGAACGCGCTTGCCGGCGCAGGCGGAACGGTCGGTCGGTGATATTGCCGAACGCAAAAGAATACGCCCGCAAGAACGGCGATGTCTGCGGTTAACGCGGCAAAATATCCGCTCTTAACGCGCTTTACTCTCCCTCCGCCAAGCGCAATCAGCGACGACGAGAAATCCTCCGAAAACACCGCGTTTCGAAAGTCGGCAATAGTCAGAAAACGCTCCGCAGGGTTCTCCGCAATGGCGCGCAAAATGCATCTGTGCCAGTGAAGCCAGCGTTCCCTGTCTTTGCCCGAAATTATGTCGGCTATTTTCTCGGGGAAGCGGTACGCGGGGCGTCCGATTGTGTCGGGCAGATTGCCTGTTATCAGCGTGTAAAAGGTTGTGGCAAGACCGTAGACGTCGGGATTGCCTCCGCTACCGACAAACCAGCTCGGCGCCGTGTAAAACGGCGTTCCCACGTTCGAAAGCGAACGTTTATCGTGTTGCAACAAACTAAAATCGGCAAGCCTGATTTTCCCGTCGAAAAACAGCGCGTTGTCGGGCTTTATGTCGCGGTGTAGCAGGTTTGCATTGCCTATGGCAATTGCGGCGTCGAAAAGCGGCGCAATATACGCCAAAATCTCGTTTGCCGAAAACCATTTGTTGTTGGGCGATTCCAGTTTTTCGTCTATCAGGTTTTGCAGCGATTTTACTCGCCACCTAAAATCTTCGGGCTTAAACGCGGCGTCTATTGGGTCGGCAAGCGGCATGGCGTAGTAGAGCAACCCGCCCGAAATTCCGCGCTCGCGAATTTCCGCAAGGTTTTTCCTGTCGACGATGGCGGCGTATTTTTCGAGCCCAGCAAGCTCCTTTTTCGCATTGTCAACAACGACGGTTTTCAGCGCGCAATACGCGCCGTTTTTACGGGCAAGAAAGACTGTCCCGAAGCCACCCTCGCCTATTTTTCGCAGGATTTCAAAATTCGGGATTTTTGGCTTTTCGCGCTCCATTCTCCCGAAGCTAACAACAT
>JAJXPD010000259.1:0-518 GCA_021641325.1 Opitutales bacterium | reverse complement strand
CATGGCGGAATTTATGTCAAAATAAATGTCGTAAATCTTCCAATTTTTCGAAAAACTCCGCTGCGCTTTTTGCCGCCGCGACCCCGCCGCCCGCCGTTCGACTGCGCAAATCGAGCGCGGGCGCGTCTTCGAGATTGAACGGACGCGTGCCGACAACATTTTGGGCGTCGTGCGCCAAGACGTTCAGCGACTCCTTTTCGTACGCCTCGTACGCGCCCGATTTCGCGTTGAACCCGTTGCACCTGTTCATTCCCGAAAGCGGACTTCCGTAAACCGCGTAGGTGTACATACCGTCGGAATGCCAATTCGGAGACTCCGTCCACAGCCTGAGTAAGTCGCCGAGATACAGGCGCGGATACGCCACATAGAGCGCAAAAATTCCCGTGCCTGGAATGCAGAGTGCGTAGGCGTTCGGGTTTGACAAAACAGCCTCCTTCTTAGACAGAAGCGCTTCGAGATTGCGAAAAAGCAAGTCGAGCGCGCGCGTGTCTCTTGCGGGAATCAGCAATTCATGGTTT
>JAJXPD010000071.1 GCA_021641325.1 Opitutales bacterium | reverse complement strand
CGAAGTTCAGGCTCGCGTGCAGCAAGGGCACATATGTGAGAACCGTCTGCCACGACCTCGGCAAGAAAATCGGCTGCGGGGCGCACATGACGCAACTGCGCAGAATTTCGAGCGACAAATTCACCGTCGAAAACGCAATCACCGTAGAAAAGCTTTCGCAACTGAGCCCCTCGGCGATAAAGAAAATCCTCATACCCGTGGCGTCGGCAGTGCCGAGCTTCGCGCTCTGACAAAATGAACGCCGTTCAGCTCGACGACATCGACAACTACCTGCACCCATGCGTGCTGGCAATCGGCATGTTCGACGGCCTTCACGGCGGACACATGCGCGTGGTCGAAGCCGCGCGTAAAATGGCGGCCGAATGCGGCGCAAAACTCGGAATCCTCACGTTTTCGCCCCACCCGTCGAAAGTCGTCGATATGGGACGCCCGCCCGCCCGCATGCTCTTTCCGAGCGGCGTACGCGCGGAAATGTTCGCCGAGGCTGGCGCGGACGCGGTCTTTGTCAAAAATTTCGACAAAACTTTCGCCGAACGCACTTGCGCGGATTTCGGAAGCTTCCTCAAATCGAAATTCCCCCGGCTTAGGGGAATCGCCACGGGCGAAAACTTCCGCTACGGGCACGGCGCAAAAGGCGACGCAAAAACGCTCGCCGAAACCGCAAAGGCAAACGGCTGGAAATACGCCGCAGTCAAAAGCGAGCACCTGCCCGACAGGCGCAGAAAAAGCTCTTCGCTCATGCGCGACGCGCTCGAAAGCGGAAATCTCGAACTGTTCGGGGAAATCGCGGGGCGGCCGTACTCGGCGCGGGGAACAGTCGCGGGCGGGAAAAAATTGGGGCGCGCAATAGGCTTCCCCACTCTCAATATCAAATGGAATCCCGACTGCAAGCCGCCGTTCGGGGTCTATGCGGCGGAAGTGCGCGCAAACGGCGCAAGCTACAAGGGCGTCGCAAACTACGGGCTGAATCCGACGGTCGACGACATTGCAGAACCCGTGCTCGAAACAAACCTCTTCGAAAACGTCGATTTCGGCGCGGGCACGAAAATCTCGGTCGACTTCCTTAAATTCCTGCGCCCCGAAATGAAGTTTCCATCGCTCGACGAACTGAAATCGCAAATAGCAAAAGACAGGGCGGCGGCGGCGGAATACTTCGGCTTGCCTCCGGACACAAAATAACACGCAAGCCCGTTTTCGGCAGCAATAGCGGACGCAAAAAAGTCGGCGATAAACAGCGGGAAGCACGTCCGCACGGAAATCGTTTTCCCGTCGGGCACGAACTCAATGATGCGCAACCTGTCGCCGCCTCCGCTGCCAACCCAACCGCCGCTTGGCGCGTTTCTGCCCTGTAAAATGGGGGGGGGGCAAGACGGCGCAAACGCGTCGCCTTGCGTTTTGCCAACCAAAAGAGCCGTTGGCGCAGTTTTTACCCTCCGCCAACAGCTCAAACAACAACTAAACCCCGATAAAAAGGAGCACGCTTCGCCCCCCTGTAAACGCGCGCGCAAAGTCGGCATAGATTTCCATGTTTTTAAATAGTTGATTGTTGCGCTACTTAAACCCATTCCCCGCCTAATCTTGGGCGCGCCCTTTTTTTATTGAATAAACCTCCTGCAATCGCCGCAGACTTGGCAAAAAAAATGCCCCGAACCGACGATTCGGTTCGGAGCACGATTTTTACTAACTACAAACTAGACTTAGAACTTGAATTGGACGCCAGCGTTCAGGTTGTGGTAGACATCGTCCGCGACTTCGGCGGCGTAGTCGAGATATACGCGCCAATCTTTGTTGATGTCGTAGCCAAGACCGATACCGAAGATGCCGGAATCCCTCTTTATTTCGCTGCCCAATGTTTTGAATGTGTTCACCGAGTAGCCGGAACCTATGAACGACGAGGTAATGTCGTATCTGTTGTCGGCGAATTCGTGTGCATAGAACATTCTGCCAGCAACGGACAATCCGCAATCGAGGAGATATGAAGCTTCGATACCTGCAATACTCTTTACGCTTGTGTAGTCTTCCGAATCTACATCGAGGCGTTCGCTATCGCCGTTTTCGGTGAACGAAGGATTCATCAGGAAGCTTACATTCATACCGAGCAACGGCTTGATATAGAATTCGCGATCCGCAATCGGTTTCCAAGCATATCTTACGCCCGTAAACGCGCCGACCAGATTGGAATTCCACTTGCCCTTGTTCATCGAGGAGCCGCTGTTGCGTTCGGCTTCGTTCATGCCGTATGCGTATGTCAAACCGAAGTACCAGTCGAAGTTGTCGTAGAACAGGTAGTCCGCATAAGCGTTGAGCGCAAAGCTCTGGGTTTCGGCCTTACCCGAAGCGTCCTTGCCGTTCGACTTGGCTTGGAAGCCGCCGATTCCGATACCCGCGAAGAGCGAGTCGTCGAAGACATATTCGGCATTTGCCAAACCGCCGTAGACGGAGTCGTTCGAGCCTGCAATGTTGCCGTCGCCCGAGTAAGAGGCAAAGCGGTTGATATTGCGTACGGTCACCGAGCTCGCTCCGGAGAGAACGTCACTATGACGGCCACGGAGTTTACCCTTTGCTTTGAGGTAGTTTATGCGGTTGAGCATATCGCGGGTGTAAGCCGTGCGGTTTATCGTATCGAGATGAATCATATTCGAGAGATCCATATTCATACGAGCCGCGTGGTTGACAGCCTGCGGGAGCATTGCCCCGATGTTGCCGTTTTCCGCGAGAGCCTTGAAGTTCTTCTTCTTTTGTACGGATTCACCGTCTTTGGTTGCGTCGTCTTGGAAAACGAGGTTGTCGTAGATTTCCGCGAGAGCCTTTTCGTTGTCCGATTTCGCGAACTTGTCCGAGAGATACGAATTCTTTGTGATTTCGTAGCCGACCTTGCTGCTACCGTCCGTATTCTTATACGTTACGTCAACATAGGTGTGGCTTACGGACATGTCGTCAATGTTGGCGTCGATGTAGCTCGAACCCGCATTGTGAGTGCCTTTGAGAGCTGCAGCTTCCATAACGCTATCGTCTCCGGAGAATCCGAATTTTGCGTCGAAGAAGTTGTCGACTGTCTTTGTAGCGCCTGAACCCGAAAGGTTATTTGCCTTAATTACAGCACCGTTTCTTGTGGATTCCGCGAATTTGAATTCGCTTGCAACGTTCAAGTCGCCGTTGACAACAATCTGTCCGGAATTGCCGATGGTCGCGGTTCCCGAATTGGAAAGCGTCATGTCGCTTGTCGATTCGATTTTGCCGCTTACGGTATTTCCGTCGAGAACATTGACGTTCGTATTGTTTACCTTAACGTCTTTGACGTTTCCGATATTCAAGCCGCCCGCAATATTGGTTGCTTCAATTTTGGCTGTAGCGTTGTTTACCGTAGCCGAACCCGAAGCAAAATCGAAGAATTCCACATTGCCGTTGGCTTTGTCTACTATTGCAGAACCCGCATTCTTAACGGAGGCAGTAGCAGTCGATGCAACCTCGTTGATTGCAACCGTGCCACTTACATTGTTGATATCGGCACTATTGCTTACCGCGCCTCTGACTTCGAGATTGCCGTCGAGACTGCGATCCACTTTCAACGTGCCCACATTGTAATAGGAGGCATCGCAACCGCCGTTTACTCTTGCCGCATCAACCTTCGTATTGTCGATTGCAAGGAGATTTGCGTTGTTGCGGAGCGTTACGTCAAGATTCGCAACATTTCCGACATTTACATCGGCTGTTGCCTTTTCTATGACGATATTGCCCTTAACCTGTCCGCCTTCAAGACCGACATTGAGAATGCCTGTCGATTCGGAAACCGTAAGGTTGTCGATTTTTGTCATATCGACTATATCGCCGCCGTTAACTGTTCCGAAGTTTGCCGAAGTAGCCTTGTTGATAGCGACATTCAGGTTGCCCTTAGTCGATATTCCGCCATTGGCGTTCTTCACAAACTTGTCGGCAGTTGATGTTGCAACTTCCAACGAACCAGTGGAATCTTTTACCGTGGCATCACCGCTACCGGAGATTTCCACATTTCCTGTATTTTTCACGACTTCGACTTCGCCGCCATTTAGGAGCGCTTTGAGCTTGCCTGCGATGGTTTTGAATATCGATTTGCCGCCATTGGCTTTCACTGTGGCATTGGAGCTGGAAGCAACGCTATCAACATTAAGGCTTCCGCCGTTGACTGTTGCGTCGAGCGATTTCGCGCTGCCGACATTGGCAGTGCCGCTGTTAACGGTTATATTTGCAATATCGCTTACTGTATTTGCGGTAAGCGCGCCGCCATCAACCGTGCCTTGCAGTTGCTTTGATTCCTTAATAGTTGCGCTGCCTGCCGTGGTAGTGATTTCGGCCTTATTTTTTACCTTATTCACAACCGAAGAACCGCCTGCAACATTGGAGAGAATCAAGTTGTTTACCGTTCCAAGTAGTTCGACATTGCCTGTGTTCTTTGCAATCGAGACATCGCCATTGACATTTCCGCCATTGACTGTCTTGATTTCGGAAGAAACATTGACATTGCCTTCAACTGTGGTGAACGTCAAATCATCAGCGGTAATAATTTTGATATCGCCGTTTGCCGTTTTCACGCTAACCTGTTTGATGTTGCCTGCAGTGATGTTATTGGCTTCATTTTCAACCTTCAACGAGCCTTTGCCGTTGATGTCGATGTCGCCAGCCGTTCCGATTGTCGCAACCTTGCCTTCGGCTATGTCGCCGATTGTTACGTTCTTTGCAGTGCCAAGCGTTACGTTGTCCGTTGCCGCACCGATTGTCGTCTGTCCGCCAACGCTGTCGATGTCAACCGCGCCGACATTGTCGATGTCAACATTGTTGATTATTTCGCCTGCGTTAGCCGAGACTACTGTACCGAGGTCAAGCGAACCAGCCTTTGTATCAACGTTGATTGCTTTGCCTTGGTCGACTTTCAACGCTCCGCTTATTTCGCCAACCGTTACGTCCTTGCCGTTTACAACGCTTACATTCGTCCCGTTGTCTACCTTTACAAGGTCGTTGGCTGTCGCTATTGATACGTCGTCCGTTGCTGTCGTTATCTCTGTCTTGCCGTTGGCTGTGTCTATTTTAGTTTTACCGTTAACAGTTCCTACAGTTACCGAACCGTCAGCCGTGCCGATATCAAGGTTTCCGCCGATGGTCGCGTTTTCTGCCGCAACTGCAACGCCGTCTTTGCCGATTCTACCGATAGTTACGTCGTCGGTAATTTTATTCTCAATGGCAAGCTTTCGCCCGCCGTTTTCGTTATGACCGTCAACGGTTATGCTGTCGGCGTTTGTTATTGTAAACTCGCCGGAGTTAACCGTAATTTGCGAGTTCAACTTGCCACCGCTGGTAAGTTTTTTCCTGTTAATTTCAACGGAGTCATTAATCTGGTCGAAGCTTTCGAGTTTATCGACTGTAACGTTAACCGTACCATTACCCGAGAAGTTTGCCTTATCGAGAACTACTGCATCTCCGTTTGGCTTTAAGCCTGTCGTTACGCTTCCGCCGTCGAGGTTGATGTCAACCGTTCCAGCGTCGGCGTTAAAGGTAACAGCGCCTTGCCCTTGAGCGATCGTGAGCGAACCGTCAAGCCCCTTCTTGTTGTCCGGGTCTGACGAATTTACATTCACGTCCTTTACGGTGTTGAAGCTTGCATCGCCCTTAAAGTCGGCGATGTTGGTCGTTCCTTGGATTTCACCGGTAGAGGCAATATTACCTTCGACATTCGTCACGTTGAAGTCGCCTTCCACCGTGCCGCTTGCCGAAACCGTGCCGAGCTTGGAATCTGTAATGTCAACATTTCCCGTTCCGCCGTTTGCTTTGGTAACGTCGTTGAACGAAACATTCGTGCCGTCGTTTACGTTTTTGATTTCCACGGAATCGAGAGCACCCGTCGCCTTAACTTCGGCAACCGTGCCGTCCTCCTTCTTGGAAACGTTCGCAACGTCTACGTCGAGAGTGCCGCCTTCAATCTGGAGATTGTTCCCGTCAAGATGGAAGTTGCCGTTTGACGTATTGGCTTCAATCGAGCTTGCTTTCCCGATAATCGCCTTGCCTTGACCGTCTACCTTTGCAGTGCCGTCTTCGTCAACTTGGGATACGCGCAGCTGACCGCCGTTAAGCATGGCGTCGACATTTCCAGCCTTTTGGAATACGTCTACATTGCCCTGAGCATCGCCCAATTTGAGTTCACCCGTAACGTTGCCCAAGGTTATCGAACCCGTATTTTGTTCAACATCAACATTGCCGTCAACGGTCTTGCCGATACCGGCAGCGCCGCCGTTGATTGTATCAACGCTCGTGTTGACGGTGATATTGCCTTTCAAATCGCCGCCGAGTTCAATCGTTTTTGCCTTGTCTATTGTTGCATTGCCCGTGCCGGAAACAACCGCATTATTTACTACTTCGGCTGTGCCGGCTTCGTTGGTAACATTGAGGTTTCCGCCGTTGAGAACAACGTCAACTTCGTTTACCGAGTTGGAAACATTGATGTTGCCCTGGGTGTCGGACACGGAAATTTTACCCGTGCTGCCGAGTGCCGTATTTTCAAGAACGGTATCCACATTCAACTGGGCATCCTTGTCAAGTGTCGAAACGTTGATGTCGCCTTCCACTGTGCCGACATTGGCAGAAGAGGCAATCTTTTCAAGAATGAGATCGCCGGTAACCTTTTTGCTTTCGGCGTCAATCTTGTTGACTTCTTCGTTTACGAATATGTCGCCGTTCAGGTTGCCGTCGAGCTTGATTGTGTCAACCTTGTTGACATCAATGCCGCCCAGACTTGACGACCCGTCGACGTTGTCCTTAACGGTAATCGTGCCGATTTCATTGCCTTTGATATTGCCGCCGTTAAGCGCCGCTTCAACTTCGGTCGCCTTTTCGGCAACGTTAATGTCGCCCTGCGCATTGTTGGCGGTCAATTTGCCGTTGAATGTTCCGACGAGGTCGATAGAACCCGTATTCGCGCCTATGACAGCATTGCCCTGTGCGCCTTCCGCCGTGCCTATTTTTGCACTGCCGACAGTCGCGTTTTCGGCGTTGATATTGCCGCCGTTGAGCGTTGCTTCAATTTCGGTTGCGGAAGTTGCAACATTGATGTCGCCCTTGGCGTTCTTTGCTGTCAATTTGCCGCCGAGAGCGCCTACGTCAACAGAACCGGTATTGTTGTCTATTACAACATTTCCAGTTCCCGATACCGCAACATTCTCAACCGTTGCGTTGGATTCCGCATTAGATACATTGAGATCGCCGCCGTTGAGCGTTGCGTTAACCGCCTTTGCGGACTCCGAAACATTGACATCTTTTTGGGCGTCGTTGACTGTCAATATGCCGTCAATGGTGGAAACGTCAATCTTGCCGGTGTTGGAATCAACGGTTAAATCGCCCTTGAATCCTTTTACAGTAGAATCGATATCGATTGCGCCAACGTGAATCTGGCCGCCTTCGGCGACTTCCGTGCCCTTAATCGACAAGCTGCCGTTTGTGGAAACTTTTTGCCCGTCTATGGTCAATTTGCCGTCGGTAGTGGCTGCGTCCACGTTGCCCGCCTTGGCGACTTCGATCGAACCTGTTCCTGCGGAGACTTTGACCGTTTCCGTTACTTCGTCGGCTTTTACCGTGCCACCGTTGAGCATATCGATGGTGAGATTTTTGCCGACGGTGTCAACCGCAACGTCTTTCTTGGCGTCGGCAACTTTCATATTGCCCGCTACGCCACCGGAAACCGCAACGTTGTCGTTTGCAGTGCCTATCGTAAGGTTGCCGGTATTTTCCTTCCCGTCGATTGCGGCTATACCGCCCTTTACATCGACTTTATTCACTTCTCCGACGTTCACGTTCCCCGAAATCTTCGCGTTTTCAGCCGAAGTAAGGTCACCGTTTATCTTGCCGATGTCAAGGCCGCCCGTCATACCCGCGCCTTCTACTTTGATGGTGCCGGTTTCGTTTGCCTTTACATTGCCGTTGAAGCCGTCGATGGAATTCGCAATAGAACCTTTGTTAATTTCTACTGTCCCTTCGTTGGCGAGAGCTTTTGTATCGACAACATATTCTCCTGAAGCGTCGGTTATTTTTACGTTCTGCCCCTTTATGGACAAAGAAGCGTCAATCGAATCGGAGGCTTTTACATAATTTGCGCTGTCGATTGTAGTTTTACCGAGAGCGTTGGCTTCTACTTTGTCGGCCTTTGTAACGTCCGCGATAGCGTCTTTATCCGAACCGTTGAGAACCAATTTGCTGCCGTCTTTTACTTCGCCGATTGTAGCCTTTTTATAATCGTTTACAGTAAGTATTCCGTTTGACGTGCCAACTTTTGCTTCAAGCGAGCCATTGCCGTTAACGGTCGTTGTTCCGTTTGCCGTTGTAATGTCAACCGTCTTGTCGGCACCGCTTACGCCTATTAACGTTGTGGACGTTTCGTCCGCGCCAAGTGTGCCTGCGGTGAGGTTGCCGTCGAGGTTTATAATACCCGTATTGCCCGAAATGCTGCCGATTTCCACGTCGCCCTTGATAGCGCCGGAAGTCGCTGCTGAGGAATCAACGCCTGCGGCAAAGTTGCCTTTGAGGTCGCCGATTTTAATTGCGGGTGTTTCGGAAGCTTCGGCATTGACGATGTTTACATTGCCTTCGCCGGCAATTTCCGCGCCGCCTTTTACGCTCTTGACATACAGCGCGTTGGCGTCGGCATTTTTAAGCTCGGCGGAAAGGCCGCCTTTGGCTTCGTTCACGCGGGCTTCGACTTTGCCGTTTACGGAAAGCTTCTTTTCCGCCGTGCCTACATTGACTTTTGCGGCTTCGGCATTCTCTTCGTCACCGCTGATTGTCGCCGTAGCGGCAAGGTTGTCTATGTTTACTTCTCTTGCGGTATTGCTTGCGCTTTTTACCGTGATATTGGCAACCGACGATTCGGAGGACGAATCGCCCACATTTGTGGATGCAAGATTGCCGTCCAAGCTGTCGATATTTACCGAATTTCCGATGGTGTCGATTTTAACGTCGCCGCTGATTTCGCCAATGCCGACATTCTTTGCCGAAGTGGCGGTAATATTGCCGGTCATCTTCTCGACCGAAATCGAGTCCTTCACGTTGGCGGCTTCGATATTGCCCTGCATTGAGCCCAAATCTACCGTGCCGGCGTCGGCTAGTTTTATATTGCCCGAAACGCTGCCTATCTTTACGGAATCTGCGTCGTTGGCATTGATTGCAAACGCCTTGGCGGAATCCGTTGCCTTTGCGCTTACCGCGCCGATTTCGACATTCCCGAGTTTTGTCGAGGCGTCGGAAGCGGAAATTGCCGTTGCGCCCGTATCGCCCTTAACGAAAATTGAGGCGTCTTTGGCTTCGATAGTTGCGGTTGTGTCTTTTGCAAACTCTACACCGACAGCCGATTTACCCAACCAGTCGGTCTTTCCGTCGCGCGATTTTGTCGCATCTACATCGAGAGACGCCCCTTCGGACATCTTCAACGAAGCCGATTCGTGAACGCCTGATTCATTGTCGTAGACGACACCTTTCAGTTCGTCTTTCCCGAGTGCGGGGTCATACCTGAAAGACGCATTGTCGGAAATTTCGGCTTTCTTTATATTTCCGATTTTCGACTGGTCTTCAAGTTCCTCACCTTTTTTTACGGGCGCAATTCTCGCATGGCTTCCGCCCGCGTGAATTACGCTTTTTTCGACATCGTTGTAGCTCCACCCGTCCGATTCGGCATAAACGCCGGCGGCCGCACAGAAGAGCGACAACAACGTAACTGCCCCTGTGCGTTTTTGTACGGGGGTTTTCTTTTGCTTCTTAGCCATATAACCTTTCATTATTGGTTTATTTTAGTAAAAATTTCCAATTTGAACACGTCTGTTCGATTTTATTGATGCGGTTATTGTGGTATTGGGAATACTAC
>JAJXPD010000258.1 GCA_021641325.1 Opitutales bacterium | reverse complement strand
TCGAGCAGAAACTCATACTTTTCAAGACGCTTGTTGAAATAGGGTTCAAGGAAATCGAAGTCGGCTTCCCCGCCGCCAGCGAAACGGAGTACAATTTTATCCGCAGAATCATAGACGAAAACCTCGTGCCCGACGACGTGTCCTTGCAGGTGCTCACCCAAAGCCGCGAGCACTTAATCCGCAAGACTTTCGAAGCCCTCAAAGGCTGCAAAAACGCAATCGTGCACCTCTACAACAGCACGTCGGCGTTGCAGCGCAAGGTAACGTTCAAGATGTCGCGCGAAGAGATTATCGAAATCGCGCGGACGGGCGCGACGCTCGTAAAGCGGCTTGCCGACGAAGCCGAAAAGAACGGCACGCACGTCAGAATGGAGTACTCGCCCGAAAGCTTCAGCGACACCGAGCTTGATTTTGCGCTCGAAATCTGCGAGGCCGTCAAGGACATCTGGAAGCCCACTCCGCAGAACAAGCTGATTGTAAACCTGCCCGAAACCGTGCAGTACAACCAGCCCAACGTGTACGCCGACCAAATTGAATGGATTTGCCGCAACATCTCCGACCGCGACTGCGTCGAAATCAGCCTCCACACGCACAACGACCGCGGCACGGGCGTAGCCTCCACCGAGCTCGGCATTTTGGCGGGCGCGGACAGGGTTGAGGGCACGCTCTTCGGCAACGGCGAGCGCACGGGCAACCTCGACATCGTGACGGTCGCGCTCAACATGTTCGCGGAGGGCGTAGACCCCAAGCTCGACTTCACCGACCTGCCGAAAATCCGCGCGGTCTACGAAGAGTGCACGGGCATGAAAGTTCCGCCGCGCCAGCCCTACGCGGGCGACTTGGTTTTCACCGCGTTCAGCGGCTCGCACCAAGACGCCATCAAAAAGGGCATGGACATGATGCGCAAGGACGGCATCAAGGAATGGGAAGTTCCCTACCTGCTCATCGACCCCACAGACATCGGCTGCTCGTACGAGGCGATTATCCGCATAAACTCGCAGAGCGGCAAGGGCGGAGTTGCGTACATCTTGCAAAACGACTTCGGCTTCGACATTCCGCAGGCGATGCGCCAGCAGGTCGGCGACTATGTAAACGGCGTTGCAGACAAGCTCGGAAAGGAGCTTCAGCCGAACGAGATTTTCGAAATCTTCGCCGACGAGTTCGCCCGCCGCGAAAGCCCCGTGAAATTGGAGACGTACAAAATCGACACCGACGACAACAAGCCCGACGGCGACCCCAACAGGGTCTTCATCTCCGCCAAGTTGCGCGTCAACGGCGAGGAGAAAATTTTGTCGGCAACGGGCAACGGGCCGATTAACGCGCTCGTGATGGCGTTCGCCTCGAACGGCATGAAAGACTTCAAGCTTGTAGACTACCGCTCGCACGCAATCGGCAAAGGCTCGGCGACGAAGTCGGCGGCGTACATCTGCCTTGAATCGCAGACGGACGGCCGCAAGGTATGGGGCGTCGGGGTTGACTCAAACATAGAGTCGGCGGGGCTGAAAGGCCTTGTCTGCGCCTACGACAGAATGCGCAAATAACGCCGCCGCGCTACAAACAAAAACGCCGAAACCTCTTGGGGCTTTGGCGTTTTTTTTGCGGCTATTGCGGCGGGAATTTCGCGGCGCGGGGAGGGTGCATGGCTCGCGCGGCGGGAATTTGGCGAAATCCAGCGCCGGTGGGGGGATTAGTCGAGCAGCCAGACGATGGAGTCTTTGCCGCTTTTGCGTTCGGGGGCGGCGTGTTTTTCGGGCTTGTTAGACGGGTCTTTTAGAAGCAGGTTGGCGTCTATTCCCCAGTTGTTTACCAGATTTTTCAACATTGAAATCGACAGCTGCCTTTTGCCCGACAGCACCTCGGAAACGCGCGAGCGCGGGCCTACCTGCGCCTCCAAATCTTTGCGCGTGAATCCGTTTTCCTTCATGAATTCTTCAAGTACCGTTATTTCGTGCGATTTTCTGCCGTCCATGCGCTCCCAATATGGGAGCTGCGTTTGTTGTGTCAATTTTTTATTGCGTATTTTTATTTTTTGAAACTTTATTGCTTCGTCTGCGTTTTTT
>JAJXPD010000257.1 GCA_021641325.1 Opitutales bacterium | reverse complement strand
CCTTTTTGCCGCCTGCATCAATCTCGACGACATCGACGTCTTCCGTGGCTTCGAGTGTCATGAATATCTTTCCGGCGTCTTCGAGAGCTTTCGATTTTGTGGCAAGCTGCGATTCTAGCGACGAAACCTTTTCCTTCAAGACGTCTGATTCGTCGTTCTTGGCGAGCAATGCCTTTGTGGAAACGATTTCGCGTTTGAGGGTTTCGATAAGCGAATCCTTCTGCGCAATCTGTTTTCTTGCCGCCGCCGCGTTTGCGTTGAGCGAGCGGATTTCCGCGTTCTTTTTGACGATTTCCGCGTTCGCCTGAACGCTCTTTGCGCGTTCGGATTCGAGTTCGGAATTCGCCTCCTGATTGCGTTGTTCCACGGTGCGCAAACGCCCCTTCAAGCCTTCGATAGACTCTTTGTTGTCGGCGATGGTTTTCAAAAGTCCGGGGACTTTCGGAGCTTTTTCGGAAAGGGTCGCTCCGGGGACGCCCTTCATGTGGTTTTCCGCCGAGCTGATTTTGCCGCGAACGTCAATCCACGCGTAAACGCAGAACGCCGCCGCCAAAAGCGCGACGATTTTGAGAGATAGGGATACTGCTTTCATTTGTTATTTCGATATTATAAATTTCCGGTCGAATCCGCTCCCCGACGCGACTTTCACGCCCGTCAACGGGTTGGATATCAAGTGAACGAGAACTTTAAATACCAATTCCGTTTCGTTTTCAAGCTTTATTTCAGCGGCAATTTCTTCCACAGACTTTTCCTGCGATTCCGAAAGCGCGGCGAGAATCTTAGCCTTGATTTCGAGGATATGTCCTGCCGCCTTTTTGCCCGCTTCGACGCCGGGTTGGTGGTATGCGTTGATGTTCACCAGCGACGCATAGAAGCCTACCGCCCTGTCGTAGAGCGCGATAAGCATGCCTACCGTCTGCGGCGAGCAGTCTTTAACCGTGAGCGTAATGCTGTCTCTGCCCTTTGCCGAAAGCGCTTCGCGCGTGCCGAGCAGGAACGCCTGCAAGTAGTCTCCCGCGGTTTCGCCCGCGGCGACTTCGGGGCTTGCGCCCTTGCGGTCGGAGAGCACTTCGATAAACGTTGCAAAAAAGTTGTTTACGCCGTCGCGCAGCTGCTGGACGTATGCGTGCTGGTCGGTAGAGCCTTTGTTGCCGTAGACCGAAATGCCCTGTTCTACTTTGTTGCCGTCGAGGTCAAGCTCTTTGCCGAGCGATTCCATGATGAGCTGTTGGAGGTATCTCGAAAGGAGGAGGAGTCTGTCTTTATAGGGCAGAATCACCATGTCTTTCAGACCCCTGCCGCCCGTGCATTTGTACCACATGAGCGCGAGCAACGCGGCGGGGTTTTTGGCGATTTTCGTTGCGCGGGTAGCCTTGTCCATCGCCGCCGCGCCTGCGAGCATTTTGTCAATCTTGATGCCCTGCAATGCCGCAGGGAGCAGACCGACCGCCGCGAATTCGCTCGTTCTTCCGCCGACCCAGTCCCACATCGGGAAGAATTCGAGGAAGCCCTTTTCCTTTGCGAAATTGTAGAGTTTGCTGTTGTGCCCCGTTGTTACGACTGCGTGTTTTGCGAAGTCAAGCCCCGCCGCCTCCCAGCGGGCGATTGCTTCCATCATGCCGTTGCGGGGCTCGGGAGTGCCGCCCGATTTCGACGTCACGACTGCGAGCGTTTTGCCGAGCTTGCCGCGGAGTTTGTCGAACACGACATCGTAGCCGTCGGGGTCTGTATTGTCGAGGAAGAAGACCTGCATTTTGTCGGTGCGGGGCGAGCAAAGTGCTTCGCTTACGAACTGCGGGCCGAGAGCCGAGCCGCCGATGCCGATGCAGAGAACGTATTTGAATTTGCCGTCCGCGCCGCAGATTTCGCCCTTGTGGATTTTCTTTGCGAAGTCCTTGATTTTTTCGACGGTGCCCTTGATTTCGTTTTTGATTTCTTCGGTCGGGGCGAGGTCGGGCGTGCGGAGCCAGTAGTGCCCGACCATTCTGTTTTCGTCGGGGTTGGCGATTGCGCCCTTTTCGAGAGCCTGCATGGCCGCGAACGCGTCCTTCATTTTGCCGCTCATGGAGCTTAAATAAGCGTCGTCGAAATCGACTC
>JAJXPD010000256.1 GCA_021641325.1 Opitutales bacterium | reverse complement strand
GCAGTATGTCATTAATCCGGATTTCGGCGCTTTTAACGCGACGGACCTGGTGAATCGTGGTCAGCTGGAGCAGATGCTGTTCAACTTCCAGAACCGAGCCAAGTAGAACGGTGCTAAGTAGAACCACGCTCAGTAAGGCGGACTAGTTCTAAGCTGAATACCCCGTGTTCCAGAATGGTTTTTCTATTCGGGAACACGGGGTTTTCTATGCCCTCGATATACACGACTCCGCCGCCCGCGTTGAGGCTGACGGTTCCGTCGGAAGCCTTGAATTTTACAGGCTTTCCGAGGTAGTTGCGCGCGGAGGTCGGCGCGCCGTCGAACTTAATTTTCATCTTTCGCGGATACATGCGCGTCCACACGGCGCAGACGGGCGTGCCGTCCGATTTTTTCCACGTTGCGACGTTCAAGATTCCCTCTTGGCGATAGGCGGGAACGGCGTTTCCGAGCATTTCGGTCAGCGTTTTGTAGGCGACGTATGCGGGCTTGGGGTCGAGGTTTCTGTGGATTATGCCGAAGTGCGACTCGCGCATGTAATTATTTTCGTTGCTTCGGAAGTTATATTTATAGACGCGCTCGACGCCCGCTGCGCGCGCGAGCAGATATTCGCGCGGGAGCATTTTTGCTTGAAGCTCTTCGGTGGCGTTTTCGCCGCCGTCGGAAAAAATCGCCACAAACGCGCCCTTCATGTCGCCGCCGTATTTGAGCGTTGCGCCGACGGGAATTTTTTTGTCGCCGAATTTCGCGTAGAGGAACGGCTCGAAGCTGTCTTCGGGTGCGACCGCTTCGTCCGACAGATACAGCCTGCCGTGGTAAAAGCCGTTGGGTTTGATGTCCTCGAAGCCCTTGCCCGACTCTTTGTGGAGAATCGCCTGCCGATACGGGCGTTTGTTGCCGAGCAAGGGCTTGACGAACTGCATGTCGGCGTCGCTCCACGTTTTGCTGGTGAGGCGAAAAATTTTCATGGTATTCCTGTCGCCGCCGCAGCGCATGAGGTTTCCGTTTTTGTCGATTCTCGCGTCGTAGTAGAACGGAAGCCCGCCAGTGTGGACGGCGATACCGCCCTCTTTCACATAGTTGTAGAGGTCTTCGATACACGCGTAGGGGAAGTGCTCGTTTCCGCCGATGTAGAGCACTGGATATTTCTGCGGGGAGAGCTTTTTAAGTTTGTCAAAAGTTATCCGTTTGTATTTTTTTGCATTCGGAAATATCCGCGAGACGCAGCCCCTGAAAGCGTCGGAATAGAAGTTGTATTTTTCGTCGCCGATGTGGCAGATTGTGGTTTCCGAGACTTTCACGCCGAGTTTTTCGACGGCGCGGTTGATGTACGACCTAAGGCACGGATTGATGTCGGACGAGAAGTAGCCGAATTCGGTAATCCAAATCGGTTTTTCTCCGACGCCGTATTTTTTCATCAACGCGCGCAGCTTTTCGATTTTTGGAATCAACACGCCCTCCTGCACGCCGCCCCAGTTGTATGGGTGGACATTCATGATGTCGAAATAGCCGCCGCAACCCTCTTTTAGCGTTGTTTCGATATATTCAAACGGCACTCCCGAAACACCGCCGTAGAGAACGGTTGCTGTCGGAGCCTGCTTTTTTATTGCCGTGTATGTCTTTTTTAACAAAACGGAATATTCGCGGGGATTTGGCATTAGCCCGCCCCAGAAACTGATATGGTCAGGCTCGTTGACGACCTCCCAATATTTCATTTTGCCTTCGTAGCGGGCCGCCGCCTTTGCGTAAAATTCGGCGAATTCGTCGGGGTGGCGCGGGAAGGGTCGGACGCGTTCGGGTACGTATCCCGACGCGATTGGCAGAACTTCGACGCCGTGCTTTTGCGATTTTTCGACAAGGGCGTCCCACACGGAAAAGTCGAGCGTTCCGTCCTTTTTTTCGATTGCGCCCCAGTCGAAGTCGGTGCGGAAGCCGCCGATGCCCGCGTCTTTCATGAGCTTCATTTCGTCGTCGGCGAACGGAAATTCCCAGCGCGACAAATGCGCGCAGACGCCGTAGGGGTTAAATTCCGCAGGCTTTGCGGGCGCGTCCGCAAAAACAAAACTTTCGGCGGCAACGCATGCCGCCCCCACAACACACAACAGATAGCTTTTCATG
>JAJXPD010000255.1 GCA_021641325.1 Opitutales bacterium | reverse complement strand
CGACATACTTCGCCATTTTGCGGACAAGCTCCGGGCGGATTATGTTGAGCACAACCGCGCCCTCGCCGCATGTGTACGACTCTTCGTTGTTCGTGCCGAACATGAAGTCTATCGGCGTTTCCTGAATGTCGGTGGTGAATTCCTGCGGGCTTTTCGCCTTGATTTTCGAGAGGAGCGCGCGGGGGAATTTGAGGTTGTCGTTGTAGTTTTTGAGGTAGTCGCTTTCGAGGTAGTAGACCGCGCCGGCCTTTTTTGCGTACTTGATTTTCGCTGTCGCCGCAAATTCGAAGACGTGCATTACTTTCGCCGAAAGTTTAAGTCCGCATTCAGTCGTGTCGTTTACAAGAGCGTCGTAGACATAGGGGCTTGACACCACTATTTTCTTCGCGCCCGACGCGTTCAGGGCTTCGACGAATTCGGCAAGCTTCTTATTTGCGTCTTCGGCATATCCCAAAACTTTGAGCGCCTTGCCGCAATTGCCTTCGCTTGCCGTGGCGAACTTAACGCCCGCGGCTTTTGCGAGTTTTTCGAACGCCGCCGATTCCGTCGCAAGAGCTGCGGTGTCGGAATCGACGTAGTAGAGCAGCTCCGCCTTGCCCGAAATTTTCGGGGCGGCGGGGGTTGCCGCAAGCTTCTTTGCAAGCTTTGCGACCTCCGCAGGCGCAAGACCGGCCTCCACGATGTCGCGGCGGGCGGCGAGCACTATGCCGTTTTCGTCCCACTTGTTGACGCAGTGGAAGCGGCACGCCGCCGACATGTCGGACGAGTAAATCGTGTCGATGAAGTCGGGGTTGGCGAGCTTCGAGTTGTCGAGCATTGCGCCCCAAACCATGGAGCTTCGGATTCTGGGAGTGTCGGCCTCGCGGAAGCTCACGTTTGCCACGCCCGAAAGGTGGCGGCACATGAAGCAGAAACGGCACTTTTTTACGTCTTCTACAAAATTGTCAATATTCATGTTAAAATATCCTTCCTTATTAGAGTCCCATTTTCCCTGGGTTCATAATGTGGTTAGGGTCGAGCGTGTTCTTGATTCCTTCGAGAATCGGGAAGCTGTTTTTGTACAGGTCTTTCATGTACCTGCCGAGCTTCAAGCCCACGCCGTGGTGTTCGTTGATTACGCCGCCGTTTTCGATTGCCGCGCGGATTGCGGCGTCCCAAACGGCGTTGTAGAGAGCCGCCGCCTCGCGGGGATCCTGCGGAACGTCCTTGCCCTCGAAAATGAAGCGGGCGTAGAGCATGCAGCCCCACTCGTACCAGTGCGAAAAGTGCCCGATGAAACGCGCCTTCGGGAACTTTTCGTTGACCACTTTTTTCATCGCCCAATAGACCTTTTCGATGTGGGCGAAGTCGGCGACCGTATCGAGCGTGCCGAACGCCTGCGGCAGGTGGAACATGTAGCCTGGGTAGAAGAATTTGTACTTGTTCTTCCACCAGAGGTCTCCGCCCTTGCTGCCGAGGTCGGTACCCTTGTACTTGCCCTCCATGATTTCGCGGGCGTGTTTCATCTGCAATTCGACGATGTCCTTGTTGCCGTCGAAGCCGAAGACCAGATACGCGCCCGAGCCGATGTCGATTCCGAACACTTTTTTGACGTGCGTGAGGGTTTCGGTTTCGTCGTAGAGGCGCACGGCGCAGGGGCGCAGGCGGCTGCGCATGAGGTCTGCGCCCGCGCTCATGGCGGTGTGGAAGTCCTTGAAGAGATACGCGCGGAACTGGCGTTCTTCGGGCTTGGGGTGGATTTTCAGGCAGACTTTCGTGATTACTCCAAGCGTGCCCTCGCTGCCGAGGAACATCATCGTAAGGTCGGGACCCGACGCGTGGCGCGGCACGGGAAGCGTGTTGATAATTTCGCCAGTCGGCGTCACGACTTCGAGGCTCATAACCATGTCTTCTATTTTACCCCACTTTGTGGAGAGGACGCCCGTGCCCCTGTGCGCGAGGAATCCGCCGATTGTAGCGCACGCGATTGAGGCTGGAAGGTGCATTGTCGAATAGCCCTTTTTGTTGACCGCCCATTCGAGCTGGCGCATGATGATGCCGGTTTCCGCGGTAACAGTCAGCGACTCCTCGTCGATTGCCAAAACCTTGTTCATGCGTTTCGTGTCGAGGACGATTCCGCCCGCAACGGGCAACGC
>JAJXPD010000070.1 GCA_021641325.1 Opitutales bacterium | reverse complement strand
AAAAGGCGGAAGCGCGGGAAGCCCCCGATGCGCGGCGGAACGCCAGCCCGCGGCAAACAAGACCGCGCTGCCTATCGGGTTTCGCTTATGTATTTTATTGTCCCGCCCGCCTTGTAGTAGTATTTTTTGAAACGCTCCCAAAGGGGAATATCGGTTTGTCGGCGCGAAAATTCGGAAGTGTCGGAGACCACCATCACGGGTCTTGCGGAATCTCCCGCGCGGGGCTATCGGCAAAGCTCCACATAGTAGACGCCGTGTTTGTAGAGGTCGGGCGAAAACTTTTTCGTGGGGGCGTAGCCCTCCTTGCCCGCGTCTATGACAAGCCTTGCGTAGTTGAGTTCGAGCGGCACTGTCGCAACGCCCTTCGAGTTTGACGCAACAACGTACTCGTGCTGACCGAAAAGCGGCATGCGCTGGCGGACGTGCACCATGGCGTCGGGAATCGGGCGTTTTGTGGAGTGGTCGCGAACGACGAATTTTGCGTCTATCACATACTCCTGCCCGATTGTCGTCATGATTGTGTTGCGCCTGCCGAAGTACGCCGACATTTCGTTGACGATTTCGCCGGCGTCGGAGGGAAACGCCCTGAACGCCAAGACCCGCGCGGGGTGGCGGGCGGACGGATTTTCGCGTTTGAGCTTCAACTCGGTTTTAAGCTCGTCGCCGATTTTTATGCCCTCGTCGCAGACCGTCGCCAAGTCGTAGCCTTCCTTGCCCGAAATTATCGTCAAGACGCGGGCGGTGTCGTCTATTTTGACCCTGCCCGAAGCGTCCGTCTTGTAAAGCCCGCACGGCGCAAACGGCGCGACGATGTCGGCGGTGGAAGCGTACACAAACGCTCCCGATACGGGAACACCCGTATCGGCGTCGCGCACTTCCACCGTGCGTTGAAACGTTCCGCAAGCCGCCGTCAAAAGACAGGCGGCAAAAGCGGCGCAAAAAAGAAAAATCCTGCCCATAGTCCGTAAAGTTAAGCCATCGGCGGAAAAATTGAAACATCAAAATCGGCATTGCGCAAAAAAAACGCCGAACCTTTGCGGTCGGCGTTTCGGAATGGGGAAGCCCCGCGCTACATGCTGACTTCGACGTGCTTCCTGACACCGTCGATTGTGATGTCGAACTTCTGCGGCGAAACGCCCGCGCCCGCGGGTTTCTTGTCGGCGGGCGATTTGAGTTTGTAGGCGTCGCGCGGCTTCGTGTAGAGGTCTTCGAGCTGCTGCGGGAACATGGCGTAGATGACGCAATGTTCGTCGTCGTCCTTGATTCCCTTTGCGCGGAGCTGCTTGCGCAGGTCTTCCATGCCCGCGGGTTTGAGGTCGGCGGGGCGGCAGTCGATGGGCTCTTTGCCCGAAATCTTCTGCGCCAGCGCGCGGACTTCGGGGTCTACGGGAGCGGGCGTGCGCCCGTAGTAGCCGAGGGCGATGTCCATTGCCTGCGGCGTAAACATCTTCCAGCGTCCGAATTTCACGTTCATCATAGCCTGCGTGCCGACAATCTGCGAGGTCGGCGTTACGAGCGGAATCCAGCCAAGCTTTTCGCGGACGTAGGGGACTTCCGCAAAAACCTCCTCGAACTTGTCCTCCATTTTCTGCTCTTTGAGCTGTACGCGGAAGTTCGAGAGCATGCCGCCGGGGACTTGGTAGACGAGCGCGTCGGTGTCGATAACCTCGTTTTTCGGGTTTTCGTAGAAGCCGAGCTTGTCGTAGACGCCCTTGAAATATTCGCGCAGTTCGGCGAGTTTTTTGAGGTCGTAGTCGGGCTTTCTTGCGTGGTCTTCGAGCATTGCGAGCATGCGGGCGGTATCGGGCTGACCAGTGCCGTTTGCGAAAGGCGAAATCGAGACGTCGACGGCGTCCACGCCCGCGTCGATTGCCGCGTAGTAGGAAACCGCGCCCATTCCCGCGGTGTCGTGCGTGTGCAGCCACACGGGAATCTTGATGTTTTTCTTCAAACCCTTGACGATTTCGTAGGTGACGTACGGCGGAATAAGCCCCGCCATGTCCTTGATTACCACCGCCGAGCAGCCCAAGTCTTCAAGCTGGCAGCCCAGTTTTACAAAGCTTTCGACCGTGTGCACGGGGCTTTTTGTGTAGCAGATTGTGCCGTGCGCCTCTTTGCCCGCCTCGTTGACCGCCTTGATTGCGCATTCGAGGTTGCGCGGGTCGTTGAGAGCGTCGAAAATGCGGAATATGTCCATTCCGTGCTTTGCCGAAGCCTTGACGAACGCCTGAACGACGTCGTCGGGGAAGTGCGCGTAGGCGACGATATTCTGCCCCCTAAAAAGCATCATGTGCTTTGTCTTCGGGCACGCCTTTTTGAGGGCGTCGAGCCTGTCGAACGGAAATTCGCCGAGGAAGCGAAGCCCCGAATCTATCGTTGCGCCGCCCCATGTTTCGAGCGCGCCGAAGCCCATGGAATCGAGAATCGGGCACGCGGGAAGCATCATGTCGGTCGTCATGCGGGTTGCCGCAAGCGACTGGTGTCCGTCGCGCAAAACCGTGTTGTTGAATATTACAGGTTTCATATTTTTTTAAATATTTTAGACTTTTACTTTCTTCCAAAGTTTGAGAAAATCCGCCCCATAATGTCGGATTGTGTCGCCGACGCGGATTTCCAAGCAATAGAGAAAGCGACATTTGTCCCCGAATTTCAAGGAAAAAAAGTTTTCAAGAAGTGAAAGTCTACATCAGAACATACGGCTGCCAGATGAACGACCGCGATTCCGAAAATATCGCGGCGCAGTTTCTCGAACGCGGCTGGGAAATTACCGAAGACGAAAACGAATGCGACGTCGCCGTTGTAAACACGTGCTCCGTGCGCGAACAGGCGGAACAAAAGGCAATAGGCAAGCTCGGACACCTCGTCTGGCTGCGCAAGCCTTTCGGCAAAGACTTTCCCGTGGTCGGCGTCGCGGGCTGCATGGCGCAAAACAGGGGCGCGGAACTCGTCAAACTTCTGCCCGACTTGGACTTCGTTGCGGGCGCGCGCCAGACCCACAGAGTTGCCGACATCGCAATAGAAATCTGCGAAATGCGCAAACGCGGAATCAGACACCCCCAACTTCCCCTCGGCGCAAAACGCACCCCAAAAACGAGCGCGGCAATAGTAGACATCTCCGACGACAAAACCTCGCACCTTTTCATCAACAAACACCTTCCCATTACGGGAACAAGAAAGTCGTGCGCGTTCGTCTCGATAATGCAGGGCTGCCAAATGAACTGCTCCTACTGCATTGTGCCGAAAGTACGCGGGGCGCAACGCTCGCGGCCGACCGACGACATCGTCGGGGAAGTCAAAAAACTCGCCGACGCGGGCGTGCGCGAAATTACCCTTTTGGGACAGGTCGTAAACGCTTTCGGGCGCGAACTCGGAAAGACAAACGGCAAGACGGAATTCGTGCGCCTGCTGGAAAAAATAAACGCAGTTGACGGAATCGCCCGCATTCGCTTCACATCGCCCCACCCCGCGTTTTTCGGAGGCGACCTCATAGACGCATATGCCGACATTCCAAAACTTTGCGAATACGTCCACCTTCCGCTCCAATCGGGAAGCAACCGCATTTTGAAGGAGATGAGGCGTCCGTACACTGCTGAAAAATTTCTGGAAATTGTCGAAAAACTGCGCTCGCGCAAGCCGAATATCTCCATTTCGACCGACGTAATAGTGGGCTATCCCGACGAAACCGACGCCGATTTCGACGAAACGCGCAGGGTTTTCAAGGCGGCGGACTTCGACATGGCGTTCATCTTCAAATACAGTCCCAGAACGGGAACAAAATCGGCAGAATTGCCCGACTCCGTGCCCGAAGAAGTCAAGGAAGCCCGCAACCAGATACTGCTTGCAGACCTCGCCGAGCAGTCAATGCGCTACCACGACAAGCTCGTAGGCACTACGCAGGAGATACTTGTGGAAGCTCCCGCAAAACGCGGCGAAAGCCTTTTCATGGGGCGCACCCGCACCCACAGAAAGACCATTTTCCGCGCCTCGCCTGACCTAATAGGCAAGCTCGTAAACGTAAAAATCGCAAAGGCTACAATCACAGCCCTTGAAGGCGAAATCGTCTGATTAACCGCGCCGCGCATAATTACGATATGCAAAACATGCCGTTTAGACCAATCGCCCTTGCCGACAAAAAGCTGTTCGAGCTTGCCCGCGCCGAAAACCCGACCGACAGCTGCGAGCAGACTTTTGCCGTAAATTTTGCATATTCCGACAATTACAACACGCAAATTGCAGTCTGGAACGGGCGCGTGGCGGTCTACAAACCCAAACATAAAATCCTGCACTATCCGATTGGCGCGGACACCAAACCGCTGCAACTTATTGAATACGCAAAATTTGCGGAGCACAATGGAGCAAGGTTCGACTACATCTACGACGCCCCGCCCGACTACGCCGAAAAATTCCCCGATGCCGCCGAGTTTTTCGATATTCTGCAAAGCGACGGCGACGCCGACTACATTTACAATAACGAAGACCTGCGCGAGTTAAAAGGCGCGATTTTGCGCAAGAAACGCAACCACATCAAGCACTTCGAAACGGCAAACCCGCACTGGACTTTCGGGGAAATAGACTCCGCAAACATCGACGAAGCCCGCGAATTTGCCGCCGCCCGCGCCGCCGATTTCGACGCGGCGGCAATGCAAAAGGCGTTCGCAAATTTCGCCGACGCGGGGTTTTCGGGCATAATATTGAGGAACGAAGCCCGACAAATTGCAGGGCTTGCCGTTTTTGCAAAAATTTCCGACACAATGGCGGACACTGTCTTCGAGAAATCGGAAAAATCCGAGCGCGGCGCGGCGCAAATGCTCGTAAAAGTTGAAGCCGAATATCTTGTAAAGCGCGGAATCATTTTCATGAACCGCGAGCAGGACCTCGGCGAACCAAATTTGAGGCAGGCGAAAAGGTCGCTCGACCCCGCAAGAATGTACGCAAGGCTGTCGCTTGTGCAACAAAGCAATGAAATACGAAATTAAAAAGCTCGACTCAGACGCTTCCGAAATCGAAGCACAAGTCGCAAGACTCTATAAACTTGCAGGCTGGATAGACCAGTCGGCAAGCGACTTTTCGCCCACAAAAAAAGCCCTCCAAAACTCGCACTGCGCTTACGGCGCGTTTGTCGGCGAAAAAATGGTCGGCTTTTTCAGGGCTATTTCCGACAAAGTGGGCGACGCCTACCTGCTCGACATGTTCGTAGAGCCTGAATTCCGCAAAGCGGGAATCGGAACCGCCCTCTGCCGCGCGGTTGTAGAAAATTTGAAGCGCGACGGAATAGACTGGATAACATGCATTTCCACACCCGAAGGCAGACGCGTTTACGAAAAGCTTGCGGCAAAGATGGACGCCCACATTCCATTCAAATTCTAAGCCCCCACGCGGCAACGTTTGCACCCAATACGGGAACATTGCGGACAAAGTTTGCGCCGAAATTGCCGCCGCTAAAAAAACTCGCGGCGCGTCGGCTTTAAGCCGCGTTGAAATTTTGCCAGAAATAATGCTTTTTAGAGCAACAACGCATTCAGCCTCTACCTGCTTCGCTTTTATTGCAGGGTTGCGTTAAAGCCCGCTTTTTTAAAAATCTCCAAAGCCCTTGCGCACTGCTCTTTTGAAAGTGCTGCGGAAGAGTCGAGCCTGTACGGAATGCCGAGCGATTCCCATTTTGGGACACCAAGCGTGTGATATGGCAGTAAATCCACCCGCGTTATGGAGCGGTATTTTTTCAGAAATTCCGCAAGACGCGTTAGATACGCTTCGTCGGCAGAATAGCCGTTGAGAAGCACAATGCGGATATAGATTTCCTTGCCGCGCGAGTTCAGATATTCCAAAAACGCGAGAACCCTGTCGTTGGGCTTTCCCGTAAGTTTTTGATGCACGGCGGAATCGAGATGTTTTATGTCGAGCAGAAAGAGGTCGGCAAGCTCCACGATTTTCGCCGCCGATTCGGGGTTTTCGATATGCCCGCAGGTATCGACCGCAATTGAAATTCCCTCCTTTTTCAGGATTCCGAAAAGCTCTTCAAGGAACGGAATCTGCATGAGCGGCTCGCCGCCAGAAACCGTGAAGCCGCCGCCCGAAAATGCGAAAAACTCCCTGTATTTGAGGACGTCCGCGGCGACCTCCTCGGCGGTGCGGGCGGTGTACTCAGCCGCGCCCCAAGTGTCGGGGTTGTGGCAGAACGCGCAGCGAAACGGACAGCCCTTCAAAAACAGGACATACCTAAGACCGGGGCCGTCGAGCGCGCCCATTGTTTCAACCGAATGTATTTTCCCGATAATCACGCAAAAAATAATCGGCATACGGGAGCGAATTACAAGAAAATCCGACAACCCCGCGCCGAAAGCGGGCAAAAAAAGCGGAGTCCGAATCATTCCGAAAGAAATGCCGCACTCCGCACCCTCTCCGATACCACCGCCCGCAACATTATAGCCGCCGCATTGCCGAAAAAAAAAGGCGGAGTCCGAAGGCTCCGCCGAAATCGGGGAATGGAATTTGCGCCCTACTTCCTGCGGCGGTAGACTGCGAGCGCAAGCGCGGCAGCCCCGAAAATCGCCGCCCATTCGGCGGGTTCGGGAATCGCCGACGCGTAGTAGTATGTCTGCGAGTCAATCGTCGTCTTGCCGAAGCGGAGCTTGTCTTCGCCCATTTTCGAATTTGTGGTGGGATCGAAGAACGCGATTACCTGATCCGCGCCCGCATGGCTGATTGTAATTTCGCCGTCCACAAAACCGCCCGACGTTACAATCGATTCGAGGAACAGCACCGTGCCGTCGATTTCGCCGTTAACGAGCGAAATATAGCATGTCTTTCCCGAAAGGGACGGGGGCATCCAGCCAGTCGACGATTTCACGAAGAGGTTTGCCCCGTCGGAGAGCGAAAGGTTGAAGGCGTTATTGATGCTTGTGCGAATGTCCAAGTCTATCACTTGGTCCGCCGACATGTTCAGGTTGATTTGTCCGGCGGCGTCAACGAACATGCGGGTGTTGTATTTTGCAGACGCCGCTTTCAAGACGTTTGCCTTGTGGAGGTTGAGGTTGAGCGTTCCGTATTGCGCAACCGCGGTACCCGTAATAATCGTGCCAAGGTAGCCCTTTTCGACATTGATGGTAAGAGCGGCATCGTTGTGGTCGCCGTAGCTTGTAGCCAAGCCCGATTTCAGCTTCATGCCGACCGTTGCGCCGTCTTTGAAGTTCAAAACCGAGTTGCCTTTTGCGCCAAGCGCATACGCGCCGCTACTGACCTTTGCAGTGCCCGTAATTTCAAGCCCCTTCAAGGCGTCTTTTGTGAAATTTACGGTGATGTCTTCAAGAACAAATGCGTTCGAGCTTGGGTTTGTCTTGATGTTGTCGACAGTGCCCTCGTTTACGCCGTCCGTACCCGAAATGTAGTAAATAGTTGACGTATCTATTGCGGACTCTGTTTCCGTGAACTGGAATGTGTCGGCAAAGAGCGACCCCGCCGCCAACGCAAACACCGAATATGTAAGTTTTCTCATATGCTTATACTCCTTTTGTTGTTAAATATGCGGAACGATACAGTATTGTGAATACTATGCACCGTAAATTTGCTTCAACATATTGATAAATGGTATTATCTCGAAAAGCGGAAAATACCCGCGCCCCAAAACATCAAAGAGAAAACCTTCGCGAAAATTCCCGCTACTTCTTTTGCGAAAAGGAGTTCGAAGCATTTTTGACTTTTTTATTTGACATGAGTATTCACAATACTGCGCCCCGCCCCCTGCGAACTTGCGCACAAAAAAAGACGCGCCGCAAGGCGCGTCTTTCGCAAAATCCCCAAACTGGGAGCGGTTAGAATTTCGAGTGGAATGTTCTCGAAATAACGTCCATCTGCTGGGGTTTTGTAAGCTTTATGAAGTTTACCGCATAGCCCGAAACGCGGATTGTAAGCTGCGGGTATTTTTCGGGGTGCTCCATTGCGTCCATTAGCGTTTCGCGCATGAGAACGTTGACGTTCAAATGCTGCCCGCGCTTTGCCATGTAGCCGTCGATAAGCCCGCAGAGGTTGGAGACTTTCTCCGAATCGGTCTTGCCGAGCGAATTCGGAAGAATCGAGAACGTGTTGGAAATGCCGTCCTTTGCGTGCTCGAACGGGAGCTTTGCCACCGAGCACAGCGACGCCAGCGCGCCGCTCGAATCGCGGCCGTGGAACGGGTTTGCGCCGGGGGCGAAGGGAACGCCCGCCTTTCTGCCGTCGGGGGTGTTGCCAGTCTTTTTGCCGTAGACGACGTTCGAAGTAATAGTGAGAATCGACTGCGTCTGGATTGCGTCGCGGTATGTGGGCAGTTTGCGGATTTTGTCCATGAACTGCTTGACAAGCCCCGTCGCGATTGAGTCAACCCTGTCGTCGTTATTGCCGTATTTGGGATAGTCGCCCTCGATTTCGAAGTCTACGGCGATGCCCTGCTCGTTGCGGATTGCCTTGACCTTCGCGTATTTGATTGCCGAAAGCGAATCCGTTACAACCGAGAATCCCGCGATGCCGCAGCCCAATTTGCGAACAACGTCCTTTTGCATGAAAGCCAACTGCGCCTTTTCGTAGTAGTACTTGTCGTGCATGAAGTGGATTATGTTGAGGGCGTTGACGTATGTGCGGCTGAGCCAGTCCATCATTTTGTCGAGCTTTTGGCAGACTTCGTCGTAGTCGAGATACTCGGAAGTGATGGGCGTCATGCCCTTTGCCACGAGCGCGCCCGTGCGTTCGTCCACGCCGCCGTTGATTGCGTAGAGGAGAGCCTTTGCGAGGTTTGCGCGCGCGCCGAAGAACTGCATTTCCTTGCCGATAATCATGGGCGAGACGCAGCAGGCGATTCCGTAGTCGTCGCCGAAAGCGGGGCGCATGAGGTCGTCGTTTTCATACTGGATAGCGGAGGTCGCAATCGACGTTTTTGCGCAGAACGCCTTGAACGGCTCGGGAAGCTTTGCCGACCAGAGAACCGTGAGGTTCGGCTCGGGCGCGGGTCCGAGGTTCGAGAGCGTGTGGAGCATGCGGAAGGAATTTTTTGTGACGAAAGTCCTGCCGTCGTCGTTCATGCCGCCGAGAGATTCGGTTACCCAAACGGGGTCGCCGCTGAAAAGGTCGTTGTATTCGGGCGTGCGAAGGAAGCGCACCATGCGGAGCTTGATGACGAAGTCGTCCACAATTTCCTGAACCGCGCTTTCGTCGAGAACGCCGCGGGCCAAGTCGCGCTCGGCGTAGATGTCGAGGAAGCTCGTGGTGCGGCCGAGCGACATCGCCGCGCCGTTCTGGTCTTTCACCGCCGCCAGATACGCAAAATACGTCCACTGGACGGCTTCGCGGAAGTTCGTTGCGGGCTTGGAAATGTCGATTCCGTAGAACGACGCCATGCGGCGGATTGCCTCCAACGCCTCGATTTGCTCGGCAAGTTCCTCGCGCTCGCGGATAACTTCGGCGGTCATGAGGGCGTCGTCGGTTTCGGCTTTTTCGCGCTTCTTGTCTTCGATGAGAATGTCGATTCCGTAGAGGGCGAGGCGGCGGTAGTCGCCGATTATTCTGCCGCGGCCGTAGGCGTCGGGCAGCCCCGTGATAATCGCGGAGTGGCGGGCGGCCTTGATGTCGGGCGTATAGGCGTCGAACACGCCCTGATTGTGCGTCTTGCGGTATTTTGTGAAGATTTCCTTCACGCGCTCGTCCTCTTTAAGGCCGTACGCCTCGCAGGAGGAGTGCACCATGCGGTATCCGCCGCAGGGCATGATTGCGCGTTTGAGGGGCGCGTCGGTTTGGAGACCCACGATAACCTCGGCGTCTTTGTCGATGTAGCCGGCCTTGTGCGAGTCTATCGCGGAGGGAGTGGAAACGTCGGCGTCGAGACAGCCGTTTTTCTCGATTTCCTTTTTCATCAGAACAAGCACCTTTTTCCAAAGTGCATTAGTGCGCTCCGTAGCGGGAGCGAGGAACGAGTCGTCGCCTTCGTAGGGAGTGTAGTTGAGTTTGATGAAGTCGAGCACGTCTACCGACTCCGTCCACTTGCCGGTCTTGAAACCGTCCCAAGCCTGTTTTGTATTTTCGATTTTCATTGTGTGTAAAAAGTACGGGGTTAAGGGTAAAAATTCCTCAATTTTTATGCCGACAATCAATACCCCTAAAAGTTTTCGTGTAAACCAAAATCGGCGCGAAAAAAAATTAAACTGTTTAATCGGCACAGGCGCAGCCGAAAACGAAAGAAAATGCAATATATTTCAACGCTTTCAAATATAACGACAAGAAATTAAAGTTGACGCGAAGCGCAAAAAACGGATAATGATTTTATGAAAAAGTTTATTTTTACAGCAACAATCGCGCTT
>JAJXPD010000069.1:9377-10386 GCA_021641325.1 Opitutales bacterium | reverse complement strand
CTTTCATGCTTTTCTCATCAGGAAATGGGCGAGTTTTTCGAATTTAAAAATATTGAAAAATACTACGGAGACACGCACGTCGTAAAAAACGTGAGCTTCGGCGTCCGTTGCGGCGAAGTGTTCTCCCTGCTTGGGCCGAGCGGCTGCGGTAAAACCACAATGCTCAGAATCGCGGGCGGCTTCGAAGATCCCGAAAGCGGCGAAGTCTATCTGGACTCCACTAATATTACCGACCTCGCGCCCAACAAGCGCAAAATCAACACGGTTTTCCAAAACTACGCCCTCTTCCCCCACATGAGCATTTGGGACAACATCGCGTTCGGCCCGCGCACGGCGGGGCTGCCGGAAAAGGAAGTCTCGAAAAAAGTCGAGAGAATGCTCGAAATCATCCGCCTCGAAGGGCACGGCGACCGCATGCCCAATACAATCAGCGGCGGGCAAAAACAGCGCGTGGCGATTGCGCGCGCGCTCATAAACAACCCCAAACTGCTTCTGCTCGACGAACCGCTCGCCGCGCTCGACCTCAAACTCCGCCAGTACATGCTGCTCGAGCTTGACCGTATCCACGACGAAGTGGGCACAACCTTTATATACGTCACGCACGACCAGGGCGAGGCAATGAGCCTTAGCGACAGAATCGCCGTCATGAACAACGGCGTGATAGAGCAAATTGGCACTCCCGCCGAAATCTACGAAAACCCGCGCACAAAGTTCGTGGCGTCGTTCATCGGCGACACAAACTTCTTCGACGGAAAAATCGTCGGGCAAATCGACGGCGAAAACTGCAAAATCGCGATGGAAGGCTTGGGCGAATTTCCGTCGTTCAACGAGCACAGACTCCTCAACGGCGCGAACGTCACGGTCAGCATACGCCCCGAAAAATTCAGGATTTTCGGAAGCCGCGCCGAAGCCGAAAACCTCAACGCGGTAGAGGCGGAAGTAATCGACATCGTCTATCAGGGCGCGCAAACGCGCTACTGGGTTCGCGTGAACGACCACCGCATCAACG
>JAJXPD010000069.1:0-9367 GCA_021641325.1 Opitutales bacterium | reverse complement strand
ATCTCGACTACAAACAACCCACCTGGGGCGACAAAGTTTGGCTCGCGTGGCACCGCGACGACGTAACAACCATCCCCGCGGAAAATCCCCATTAGGTTATAGGAAATGAGCCACGGAATTTCGCATACGGGCGCGAGAAACGCCAACTCCAAACTATCGGAATACTTTCTGACCGCGCCGTCCCTCCTTTGGTTGTGCCTGTTTTTCGTAATTCCGTCGATTCTGGTGTTCGCGATTGCGTTCCGCACGGCGGACCCGTCGGGCGGCATAGATTCGGGCTGGACGCTTTCGACAATAGAAAACGTGCTCAAAAACACGTATCTGGGCGTGCTGTGGCGGACGGTCTGGGTAAGCTGCGCGGTGACGGCAATCTGCCTGTTTTTGGGCATTCCCGTCGGCTACTGGATTGCCCAGCAAAACCCGAAATACCGCTACCGGTTTTTGCTGGTGATAATTATCCCGCTGTGGACGAACTTCCTGATTAGAATCTTCGCGTGGCGCGTGCTGCTGCACCCCGACGGATTCCTGCGCCACACGCTGATTTGGCTCGGAATAATCCCCGAAGACTTTTTCCTGCTCAACAACGTGGGGGCTGTGATAATCGTTACGGTCTACACCTGCCTCCCGTTCGCGATTCTGCCGATTTACGCGGCGGCGGAAAAGTTCGACTTCTCCCTGCTCGAAGCCGCGCGGGACTTGGGCGCGTCGAGGTTCAAGGCGTTCAGGCAGATTTTCATTCCCGGAATCAAACGCGGAATTTTCACGGCGATTCTCGTGGTGCTAATTCCCGCGCTCGGCTCATACGCGATTCCCGACCTCGTAGGCGGCGTAGACGGCGAAATGCTCGGCAACAAAATAGCCATCAAGGCGTCGGCATACCGCAACCTGCCCGAAGCGGCGGCGTTGGCGGCGTTCCTTTCAATCATCATAACGATACCCGTCTTACTGTTCCTTGTTAAACAGAAACGGCTTATAAAGAGCATTATCTCAACAAGACGCTCCGCGGGAGACTCCACAAAATGAGGACGCGCTACACATCGCTGCTCGTCACGCTGTTCGTGATGGCGTTCATGTATTTGCCGATTGTAATGCTCGTGGCGCAGTCGTTCAACGCGTCGCGCTACGGCGGCAAATGGCTGGGCTTCTCGCTGAAATGGTACGAGGCGTTGTTTCGGGACTCGGCGGTAATCAACGCAACGCTCAACACGCTTGTAATCGCCTGCATAGCGACGCTGTTTTCCACGGCAATCGGAACGTGCGCGGCGTGGGTGCTCAACAAATACAAAAACTCGCGCATGCAGACAATCCACTACGGGATAGTCTACGCGCCGCTGATTGTGCCCGACGTCCTGATGGGCATAAGCCTGTTGCTGATGTTCGTGAGCCTGAAAATCCAGCTCGGAATGTTCACGGTTATACTCGCGCACATAACGTTCTGCGTAAGCTTTGTTACGTTCACGGTGCTGGCAAGATTGCAGGATTTCGACTTCAACATTATCCAAGCCGCGCAGGACTTGGGCGCGGGGAATTTCAGAATATTCGTGAAAATCCTCATGCCCCTGCTTGGACCGGGGATTGCGGCGGGCGCAATGATGGCGTTCACGCTTTCGATGGACGACTTCGTTGTGACGTTTTTCGTCGGCGGCCCGGGAAGCACGACGCTTCCCGTCAAGGTGTACAGCATGATGAAACACGGCGCGCCCGCGATAATCAACGCGCTGTCGGTAGTGTTCATGGCGCTGACGTTCACGGTGGCGATACTCGGACAGTTCTTTACAAAAAAGACATTTTAGGACAATTTTTCGACCCTTTTTTAACCCCTAAACAAAGAACAAATAGAGGAAAAAATAAAAGGAAATGAAGAAATACATAACAGCATCTGCGGTTGCGATTGCAACAATCGCGTGCGCGTTAATCTCGGGCTGCGGGCCCGCAAAGCCTGCGCTCAACGTCTATATGTGGTCGGACTATATAGACATGGACTTGGTTCGGGAGTTCGAAAAGCAGAACGACTGTAAAGTCGTCATCGACATTTTCGACTCGAACGAATTTATGTATTCGAAACTCAAAGCGGGCGGCACGGGCTACGACGTAATCCTGCCTACCACCTACATGGCGAAGGTTATGTTCGACCAGAACATGCTCGAAAAGCTCGACCATTCCAAGCTTCCCAATTTGAAGTATATCAACCCCAAGTACCTTGCAGACTTGGCGTTGGACAAAAAGATGGAGTACAGCGTGCCATACATGCTCGGCTTCACCTGCGTTGCCTACAACAAGGAAAAATGCGGCACGCTCCCCGAAACTTGGGACGTGTTCTCGAACGAAAAATTCGCGGGCAAAATGACGCTGCTCAACGACCACCGCGAAACAATCGGCGCCGCCCTCTTCTTCCTCGGCAAAAGCATGAACGACACAAACGACGCCGACCTGGCGAAGGCGAAGGAAGTTCTGCTCAAATGGAAAAAGAACCTCGCGAAATTCGACAACGAGCTGTATAAAGTCGGAATCCAGTCGGGCGAATTTCTCGTCGTACAGGGATACAGCGGCGACCTCTTCCAAGTGTTCGCCGAAGCCCCGAACCTCACCTACATGTGCCCGAAGGAAGGCATTTCCATGAGCTGCGACGACTGGGTTATCCCCGCGACGGCAAAGAACAAGGAGCTTGCCTACAAGTTCATCAACTTTTTATGCGACCCCAAGAACGCCGCCAAGAACATGGAATTCACCTGTTATAGCGCGCCCATTCCCGAAGCCCGCAAATACGTCTCCGAGGAAAACAAAAACCACCCCGGAATGTTCCTCCCCGACGATCTCTACAAACGCGGCGAACTTATCCGCGACTTGGGCGAGGACAACGCCAAATTCAACGCCCTTTGGGACGCAGTAAAAGGCAACTAAGCTTCACACAAAGCCAAACGCGGAGCGCAACAGCGCCCCGCGTTTTTTTTGCGGGCAATAAATTCCGCAAAAAATTTTCATATAGACTTGCCAAGCCCGAACACTTGGCGAAAATAGGAAAGATAATCGATAACCAATCTTTATGAGCGATTCTATCAAACACGAATGCGGCATTGCTTTAATCAGGCTTTTGAAGCCCCTAAAATACTATAAAGACAAATACGACGACCCGATTTACGGATTCCACAAGCTGTTTCTGCTCATGGAAAAACAGCATAACCGCGGGCAGGACGGCGCGGGCATCGGCGCGGTGAAAATCGGCGTAGAACCCGGTCAGAACTACATCTACCGCGAAAGAAACGCAAAGCCCAACGGCCTCTCCGAAATCTTTACGGACCAGTTCGAGAAATACGCCGAAAACATCAAGAAAGGGATAATCCACCCCGAATTTATCGACACCGTCAAGGCGAATTTCGACTACGCCGCGGAACTGCTTATCGGACACCTCCGCTACGGAACAAGCGGATCGTACCACAAAAGCAGCTGCCACCCCTTCTTCCGCAAAAGCACGTGGCCGGCGCGAAACCTCATGCTCGTGGGCAACTTCAACATCACGAACACGGAAGAGCTTAACAACGACCTTATCGAACGCGGAATCCACCCCGTTTTCAGCACAGACACTCAGGCGATTTTGGAGGAAATCTGCTTCCAGCTCGACATCGAACACGCCGAAATCTACCGCGAACTCCGCGACGAGGGAATCGCGGGCGAGGACATTCTGCGCATGATGAACGAACGCCTAAACCCGCTGAGAATCGTAAGCAACGCCGCAAAGACGTGGGACGGCGGCTACACAATCGCGGGGGCAATCGGCAACGGAGACGCTTTTGTTTTGCGCGACGCAAACGGCATACGCCCGTGCTTCTACTATAAAAACGACGAACTCATAGCTTTCGCCTCGGAAAGAGTCCCGCTGATGACGGTCTTCGAAGCGGAGGAGGAGGACATCAAGGAAGTCGCCCCGGGAAACGTTTTCGTTATGAAATGCGACGGCACATGCTACGAACACTCGTACCGCAAGGCGGGCGAAAGGAAGTCGTGCACGTTCGAGCGCATTTATTTCTCGCGCGGCAACGACCCCCAAATTTATCGGGAAAGAAAGGCTCTCGGCGCAGCTCTCTGCCCGAAACTCATAGAGTCAATCGACAACGATTTCAAACACGCGGTGTTCAGCTACATCCCGAACACGGCGGAAACCGCATACTACGGAATGATGAGCGGGCTTAGGGTAATCCGCCGGCAGGAAGTCAGGGACGAACTCCTCGAACTCGCGAAATCGGACAGACCGCTCACGCCCGAAATCATCGAAAAACTGGTGATGGACAACTGGCCGCGCGGCGAGAAAATCGCGCATAAAGACATCAAACTGCGCACGTTCATATCGCAGGAGAAAGACCGCACGCAGCTGGCGTCGCACGTCTACGACATCACCTACGGCGTGGTCTCGCCCAAAGACGTGCTCGTCTGCCTTGACGACTCCATCGTGCGCGGCACAACCCTCAAACGCCAAATTTTGAGGATTCTCAGCCGCACGAACCCGAAGAAAATCGTCATCGCCTCCACCGCTCCGCAAATCAGATACCCCGACTGCTACGGCATCGACATGAGCGAAATAGGCAAGTTCATCGCATTTCAGGCGGCGATTAAACTGCTCAAAGAAACGGGCAATTCGGAGGTCGTAAAAGAGGTTTACAGGCTCTGCGTGGAGCAGAAAGACAAGCCCGCAAACGAAATGGTAAACCACGTCCGCAAAATCTACGACAGATTTACCGACGACGAAATCACCAAAAAGGTAAGCGAACTCGTCTACCCCAAAAACGTGGAATGGAACGGCGAAGTGGAAATCGTCTTCCAGACTATCGACGACCTCCACAAGTCAATCACATCGTGCACGGGCGACTGGTATTTCACGGGAGACTACCCCACCCCCGGCGGATACAAAGTGCTCAACAACGCTTTCATAAACTACTACGAAAATCGGGAAGGCCGCAGCTACTAATACGGCGGCGGCTCGCGCCGACAGCGTAAATAAGATGAAAAGCGACAGTAAAATCGCCGATTTTTCGTGGCACGGCGGACGGGCTTCGGGCGTGTTTCTACACATATCGTCGCTGCCGTCCGAATACGGAATCGGAAACATCGGAAGCGCGGCCGACGCGTTTTTGGACTTCCTCGAAAAATCGGGAATGACGTGGTGGCAGATTTGCCCCTTGGGCCCTACGGGCTACGGAGACTCGCCCTACCAGTCGTTCTCGACATTCGCGGGCAACCCGTATTTTATCGACCTTTCGGAGCTTGTCGAAAAGGGATTGCTTGAAGAGTCGGAACTCGAACCGCTCAAAAAACTCCCGCGCGACAGGTGCGACTACGGCGCAATCTACAACAACGTGCCCGCCCTGCTGCGCCGCGCCGCATCGCGCTGGAAGGCGTCGAAACCCGACGGAAAAAAGTTCGAAAAATTCTGCGCCGAAAACGCCGACTGGCTCGACGCCTACGCGCTTTTCACCGCCCTCAAACGCGAATTCGGCGGCAAGCCGTGGTACGGGTGGGGCAAAAAATCCGCAAACTACCACTCGGCAAAAAACGCGGAAATCTCCGATGGGGCGCGGGAGGAGGAGTTCGCCGCAAAATTCGCGCAGTGGGTGTTCTTCGACCAGTTCGAACGCTTCAAGGCAAAGGCGAAAAAGGCGGGAATAGGCATTTTCGGAGACCTGCCGATTTTCGTCGCCCACGACAGCGCGGACGTATGGGGCAACGCCGAAATTTTCGAGCTTAACAAAGACGGCACGGCGCGGAACGTCGCGGGGGTAGGCCCCGACTATTTTTCGGAGGACGGACAGCTCTGGGGCAACCCGCTCTACGACTGGAAAAACAAAAAGGCGGAAGTCTACGAATTTTGGCGTAGGCGCGTGGCTGCCGCGGCGAATATGTACGACGCAATCAGGTTCGACCATTTCAGGGGTTTTGCAGACTACTGGTCGATTCCCGCAAAAGCCGCCGACGCCCGCAAGGGCTCGTGGAAAATCGGGCCCGGGGTCGATTTCTTCAACTTTCTGAAAAGGCATTTTCCCGACGAAAAGTTCGTCGCCGAAGACCTCGGGCTGCTCTCGGAACGCGCATGCAATTTGCGCGACAGCCTGAAAATTCCAGCAATGGCGGTAATGCAGTTCGCGTTCGGAAGCGACGCGTCGAACCCGTATTTTCCGCACAACGTCAAGCGCGACTGCGTGTACTACACTGGCACGCACGACAACGACACCGCGTGCGGCTGGTACGCGTCGGCGGACGAAAAGGCGAAAGACCAGCTGCGCCGCTACTTCCGCTCGGCGGGCGACGTTCCCAACTGGGACATGATACACGCGGTAATGCTGAGCGTAGCGCGCCTTGCGGTAGTCCCGATGCAGGACATTCTGGGGCTGCCGTCAAGCTGCCGCTTCAATACCCCCGGGAATCCCGACGGCAACTGGCAGTGGCGCATGACCGCCGAAAGCTTGGAGCTTGCAAAATCCCAAAACTCGCCCTATTTGAAATCGCTGGCTGTTTTGGGAGGCAGATTTGCCGAAAATAATGTTGAAAAATAGAACCGTCGAAAAAAAATAAAGACAATGAGCGAAAAACATCAACAGGCGGAACGCGAGTTAAAGGGATTGCCCGTGTCGAAAGGCATAGCGCAGGGCGAGGCGTTCGTTATGTTGAGACGCGAACTCGATACGCCCGTATACGAAATCCGCGACTCCGACAAACCCGCGGAAATCGAACGCTTCCAAAACGCAATCCTCAAAACCCGCGCCGACATACAGCAGATAAAATCGGAGCTGTCCGAAACGGTCGGCGACGCGGAATCGGGAATTTTCGACGCGCACCTGCTTGTGCTCGAAGACGTGGCAATCATGCAGGAAACGCTCGCGACGTTCCAAAAGGAGCATTTCAACATCGAGTACTGCTACTCGAACGTAATCAACAAATTCATCGACGCGTTTGAGAAAATAGACGACTCGTTTATCCGCGAAAGAATCTGCGACCTCAAAGACGTGTCGCGGCGCGTGATAGCAAACATGCTGGGAATCGAGACGTCGAAAATCGGCGCGCTTTCCGACCCGCTGATTCTTGTAAGCTCCGACTTCGCGCCGTCGGACTTCGCGCTCGTAGACAAGAGCAAAATCCTTGCAATCGTTACGGAAAAAGGCTCGCAGACAAGCCACACGGCGATTCTCTCGCGCTCGCTCGGCATTCCGTGCATTGTGGGCGTGGACGGCGTTGCCGACAAAATTTCGTCGGGCGAATTCCTGCTGGTTGACGGCTACAACGGAAACGTCGTTGTGAACCCGTCGCGCGACACGCTCTGCCACTTCACGGAAATAGAGTCGGTGCACCGCGAAATCCAAAAGGTTTTCGACACGTCGCTGCCCTACCCCTCGATAACCTCCGACGGCAAGGAATTCAAAATAGAGCTTAACATAAGCTCCGCAGCCGACATTCCCGAAGGCGCAATGAGCTACTGCGACGGCGTCGGGCTTCTGCGCACCGAAAACTTTTTCCTCGACAGCGGCTCGTTCCCCGACGAGGACGCGCAGTTCGAGGTCTACAAAAACGCGGCGGTCGCCGCATGCGGCAAACCTATAACAATCCGCACGCTCGACCTCGGCGGAGACAAAAACCTGAACCTCATGAAAATGGTAAACAAAGAGGAAAATCCGTTCATGGGGTACAGGGCAATCAGGTTCTGCCTCGACCACAAGGACATTTTCCTCACGCAGCTGAAAGCAATACTCAGGGCGAGCGCGTTCGGCAAAGTGAAAATCATGCTGCCGATGATAAACTCGATTCGCGAGGTCGAACGCTCGCGCGTGCTGATTGAGCAGGCGAAGGACGAGCTTGCGGCGGCGGGAATAGCCTTCGACAAAAACATTCAAGTCGGCGCAATGATTGAAGTTCCGAGCGCGGCAATTACAGCCGACATCATCTGCGACGTCTGCGATTTCATAAGCATCGGCACGAACGACCTTATCCAATACATTCTGGCGGTTGACCGCGTTAACGACATGGTAGCCTACCTCTACGAGCCTACCCACCCCGCGGTAATCCGCACGCTCGACATGGTTGTATCGGCGGCGCAAAGGGCGAACATTCCCGTATGCGTCTGCGGAGAGCTTGCGGCAGACCCGATTTTCGCGCCGCTTCTGCTCGGCATGGGCGTTAGCGAGTTCAGCATGAGCCCGAAGGCGGTCAACGAAATCAAATTTTTGCTGAGAAAAACGAAATATGAAACCGCCCGCGCGCTCAGAAACGAAATACTTTCGCTCAAACGCGCGCGGCACATCGTAAGCAGGCTGCGCACGTTCCACTACGAATCAATGCAGCCGTATCTTAAATAGCATGCCCGATTTATGCGAAATGCTCCGCAGACTCAAAGAATGCGGAATTGCTTGCGCGACGGACAAACACTCGCGCTTTGCGGCGTCGCTCGACCAAATGCGGTACAGCTTTTTGCCCGACGCCGTGGTCTACGCAAAGTCGGAGGCCGACGTTTCGGAAACGATGAAGGCGGCGTCGGACTGCGGCGTTCCGATTACCGTAAGAGGCTCGGGAACGGGCTGCGCGGGCGGCTGTGTGCCGACATGCGGGGGCGTTGTGCTCGACATGTCGGGAATCGACTTCATCGAAATCGACGCGGTCTCGCGCATGGCGCACGTCGGCGCGGGCGCAATCACGGCAAATGTGGACGAGGCGGCAAACAAATTCGGGCTGTTCTACGCGCCCGACCCGTCCTCGCACAAATTCTCGTCGATAGGCGGAAACATCGCGTGCAACGCGGGCGGACTGCGCGCGCTCAAATACGGCACGACGCGCGAAAACGTGCTCGCACTGAAAGCGGTGCTTGCCGACGGCCGCGCGGTATCGGGGGCATTGCCGCTGAAAAAATATTCGGTGGGAATCAACCTGCGCGACATTTTCATAGGCTCGGAGGGCACGCTCGGAATCGTAACGGAGGCGTGGCTGAAACTGCTTCCGCTCCCGAAGTCGCGCACGGCGGCGCTTGCGTTTTTCAAAAGCGATACAGAGGCGTTCAAGGGCGTCGGGAAAATCATGCGGGCAAACCTCTCGCCCTGCGTGCTCGAATTCATGGACGTCGAAACGGTCTCGTGCATTCGGGCAAGACACCCCGACTTCGGCGTGCCCGCAAACTCGGCGGCAATCCTCGCGGAATTCGACGACGACGACAGCGCGGAACAGGCGCGGAAATTCGCGCAAACGCTCTCGCCCGAAGCCGACGCAAAATACGCCGCCGACAACGCCGAAACCGAAAGGCTTTGGGAAATCCGCCGCAAGGCGTCGCAATCTATGTTCGAGCTTGGCGACGGAAAAATAAATCAGGACATCGTTCTGCCCGCGGAATCGCTCGACG
>JAJXPD010000254.1 GCA_021641325.1 Opitutales bacterium | reverse complement strand
CGAAGCGCAATATTACGGCAACAACGTAAAAAAAATCGACCGCATGCGCAAAATGGTCGGTTTTTGGAAACGCAGGGTTGTCGACGAAAACACGACACCCGCCGATATGGCAATAGATGCCGCCAAAAAGCTTCTCGACGGGACGCATACCGACAAAAACACAATAGACGCGCTCGTATTCGTAACGCAGTCGCCCGACTACCCCACGCCCGCAAGCGCGTTTTCAATCCACAACGCGCTCGGCTTGCCCGACAGCTGCTCGGCGTTCGACATAAACCTCGGCTGCCCGGGTTGGGTTTACGGAATGCAGTTGGCGCACAGCATGATTGAGTCGGGCGCAAACAGGCGCGTGCTGCTGCTTGCGGGCGATTCGCCCTCAACAAAAGTGGAGATTTCCGACAGAATAAACGCCCCGCTCTTCGGCGACGCCGCCGCGGCGACGCTTCTGGAATATTCCGATACGCCGCTTGAAACGCCCACATATTTCGACTTGGGCGCGGACGGCTCCGGCTACGACGCCATAATAACGCCCGCGGGCGGGGCGCGACTGCCGCTGAAGTTCGACGCCGAACACGACGCCGCCTACAACGCACCCGCGCTCGAGCCGATAGCCGCAAAAGGCGGGCACACCACAAATTTGACGCAAAAGCAAATGAACGGCATGAAAGTGTTTAATTTCACGATGACTGTCGTCCCCAAAAAAATCCGTGCGTTCATGCAAAAAATCGGCATAACCGAAAGCGATATCGACAGCCTCGTTCTGCATCAGGCGAACAAACAAATAGTCGAAACGGTCTGCCAGCAAGCGGGTTTTCCGCTTGAAAAGACATCGTTTAAAACATTCGAAGAGTTCGGCAACCAGACCGTAACGTCGATTCCCGCCGCGCTTTGCCACACGCTCAAAGAAAAAATGACTTCGCCCGAAGGCGTGAAGGTTCTGTATTCGGGCTTCGGAATAGGGCTTGCGTGGGGCAGCTGCGCAACTACATTCAAAAACCTATCATACGCCGAAATAAATACATTTGAATTGACAGAAGGCAGAAAAACGCGTAGCGATTACGTCAATTATTGGAGAGATTATATCAGCTAGAAAGAGACAGATGACAAAGCAAGAATTCTTCGAAAAAATTTCCGATGTCCTGCAGCTCGACGAACCCGCAACTGCCGCCACGGAATTGACCGACGACATTTGGGATTCGGCGGCACAAATGGCTATAATGGCGTTTTTCGGAAAGGAATTTGCCCAACTCATCACTTTTGACGACATCGTATACTCCAATACAATAGGCGACTTGCTCGAACTGGCAAAAGAACATATTTCCGACTGACGCGGAAATTTCGTTTCTTTTCAAATTAAATTCACTATGCCACAATCAAAATTTGAACACGTCAAAGTTGCAGGGCTTCTCACCGTAGTTCCGCAAAACGAAATCTGCATTTACGACGAAGCGCAGTATTACAACAACAACGTAAAGAAAATCGACCGTATGCGTAAAATAGTCGGCTTCTGGAAACGCAGGGTAGCCGATATAGGCACAACTCCCTCCGACTTGGCAATAGATGCGGCGAAAAAGCTTTTCGAACAGTCGGGCATTGATAAAAAAACAATCGACGTACTCATTTTCGTTGTCCAAAAGCCCGACGTTATAAATCCCGCTACGGCGTTCTACATTCACAGAGAATTGGATTTACCCAAGTCCTGTATGTCGTTCGACATAAATCAGGGTTGTCCGGGCTGGGTTTACGGAATGCACGTTGCGCACGCAATGGTGGAATCGAAGGCATGCAAAAGAGTTTTGCTGCTCGCAGGCGACACGCCCGCCGAATACGCCGATCCCAAAGACAGAGAAAAAGCACCGCTTTTCGGCGATTCCGCCACGGCGACAATTCTTGAATATTCGGAAGAAAAACTGCCCGCAACCTACTTCGACCTCGGCAGCGACGGAAGCGGTTTTGAAAGCCTAATAAAACCTGTGGGAGGCGAAAGAATAAAAATCTTCGATAAATCATCGCGTTTCTACGACGAAGGAGACGCCCTTTTCGATATTTTCGAAAAAGGCGATAGAAAAGTTTGCCTTGCCTCAGCAAGATATATGGACGGGCTGGCAATTTTTGATTTCACGATGAATGTAGTTCCCGATAAAATCAAGGCGTTGATGCAATATGCGGGTGTTGCAGAAGCCGACATTCCCTACTTT
>JAJXPD010000253.1 GCA_021641325.1 Opitutales bacterium | reverse complement strand
GAGCGTGCTCGACTGCGCAACGCTTGTCCGACACCGCGACGAATGCGCCCCCTTCGCCGACGCTCTCGCGCATTTTGCCGACTGCATGCTGCTTTCGCGCCGTTCGGGCGTCCCGAATCGCGACATCGCCGACATAAAATCGCGCTACGAAAAGCTCTGCTACCCAATGCGCTTCGAGCTTGTAGATAAAAAATTCGAAGTCGCAAACCCCGTCGAGCTTCTCATCGAGGAGGCGCGGAGAATCTCAATGCTCTTCGACGACATCGACCCAATCGACGAGCTTGACATTGACGAAAACAATATACCCGACGAACCTTTCAGCCTCGAACGCAAGCCCGACCCCTACATGGAGCGGCTCGCCAACGGCGCGCGCGTAAAGCAAATTCCCGACATTCGCGAGTATGTCATGGAAACGAGGGAATCCGAAAAATGAAAAAATTTAATCTGAAAAAACGCATTTCAAAATCCGTCGCCAACATGGCGGGCTACACCCCCGGCGAACAGCCGAAAGACATTGAAAAATGGGTGAAACTCAACACGAACGAATTTCCGTTTCCGCCCAGCCCGAAAGTCGTCGAGGCTATTAAAAACGAGCTTGGCAGGGACGGCGCGTCGCTGCGCCTCTACCCTAATCCCGAAAGCTCCAAGCTGCGCGAGCAGCTCGGCAAATACTTCGGCGTGCCCGCCGCGTGCGCGTTCGCCGCAAACGGCTCGGACGACGCCCTGAACGTCGTAATCCGCGCGTTCTCCGACGACTCCCGCCCGATTGCCACCCTCGACCCCAGCTACTCTCTCTATCCCGTCCTCGCAAAATTACAGGGTTCCAAGCTCGTCCAGATTCCGTTCAAAAAGAACATGGAAATAGATTTCGACAAAATCTTTTCCTGCGGGGCGAACATCTTTTTCTTCACAAACCCCAACGCCCCCACGGGCGTGGGCTTCGACTGCGCGACGGTCGAAAAAATCGCCGCGGGCTTCGACGGAATCGTCCTTGTTGACGAGGCGTACGCGCCTTTTGCCGACTACTCCTGCGTGCCGCTTGTCGAAAAATACCCCAATCTCATCGTCACGGGAACGTCGTCGAAGAGCTTGGGGCTTGCGGGCATGCGAATCGGCTGGGCGTTCGCGAACCCCGCGATAATCGAAGTGCTCGACAGAGTGCGCGACAGCTACAACCTCGACAGACTCGCGCAGGCGGCGGGAATAGCCGCGCTTGCCGACGCCCCCTACTACGCGCAGAAGTGCGGCGCGGTCATCGCCGAGCGCGAGAGCGTAGAAAAATTCTTCGACAAGCTCGGCTGGCAGTACCACAAAAGCTCCGCAAACTTCGTGTTCTTCCGCCCGAATAAAAACGGCAAAAAGGGCGCGAAAGTCGCCGCCGACCTCTTCGAATTCATGCGGGGAAAGAAAATCCTCATGCGCTATTTCCCGACCCAAAAGAAAATAGCCGACGGTATCCGCCTGTCCATCGGCACGGCGGCGCAGATGAAACTTTTCAAGAAAGCCGCGCTCGAATGGGCGCAAAAATAGGAGAGTCCAATGAATCAACGCAGCGCAAAAATAGTCCGCAACACAAAGGAAACGCAAATCGAGCTTGAAATAAACCTCGACGGCGCGGGAAACTACGAAATCGACACGGGCATTCCGTTCTTTAACCACATGCTCGAACTTTTCGCGCGGCACGGGCTTTTCGACCTCAAAATCAAGGCGGTCGGCGACATCGACATAGACTACCACCACACGGTTGAGGACGTCGGCATTGTGCTCGGTCAGGCGGTGAAAAAGGCGGTCGGCGACAAGGCGGGCATGAACCGCTACGGCTTCTTCATTCTCCCCATGGACGAAGTGCTTGTCCGCGCGGTAATCGACCTCTCGAACAGACCGATTCTTGTCTACAATTTGGGCAGCTTCGACGCCCGCGTGCGCGATTTCAACGTGTCGCTTTGCCGCGAGTTCTTTCAGGCGTTCGCCAACGAGGCGGGCGCAAACCTCCACATCAAGCTTGAATACGGCGACGAACCGCACCACATCGCGGAGGGTGCGTTCAAGTGCTTTGCAAAGGCGCTGTCGATGTCGGTTGCAAAAGACCCCCGCCGCGGCGCGAATATACCCTCAACAAAAGGCTCCATCTGACGGCGCGTGAAAGCACTTCCCTAAGGGCGTTTCCCTGTGCGCCCAGACCGCTCGCGTACGAAAGTACGCCACGCGCCCTGTGCGCACAGGAAAG
>JAJXPD010000252.1 GCA_021641325.1 Opitutales bacterium | reverse complement strand
CCCGGTGTTCATGCTGCCGCAAATCCTCGGCGGCGTTAAGCAGGAGGCCGCGGGCTGGACGAAAATTTCGTTCAAACCCAACTTCTTCGAAGACTACGCGAAAGTCGTCTACCCCACGCCGCAGGGCGATATAAAAGTGGAATGGCGCAAAAACGCCGACGGCACGTTTTCGAGCAAAATCGAAAAGCCCAAAGGCGTGGATATCGTAAAATAGCGCGGATTGCGGAACGATTTTCCCGAAAATTTGCGGGCGCGGAGCAAAAAACTCCGCGCCTTTTTTGTTTTTTTTGAAGCACGTGGCGGAAAATTCCGGCATGACGAAAAGCGCGGAAATTCGGGGAAAACAGACATAAAAAACGAGAGCGCGGACATCGCCTAACAGTCTATCGTAAAAGTCGATGCGTAAACGGCAAAACGCGCCCGAAAGCCGCAAAACAACCGTTCCAAATAACGGCGATAAAAAGCCCCGAAAACGGGGTCGAAAAACGCGAGATGGGTTTTTTCGTAAAAAATTGAAAAAATAAGCTTTACAAAACGAAAAAACGAGATGAAATGAAGTGCTTTCAAAATTCAAAAACACCAAATTATGGCACTCAGAATAAGATTACAAAGGCACGGCTCCGTGCACAACCCGATGTACCGCATGGTCGTGGCGGAAAGCGCGTCGCGTCGCAACGGAAAATTCGTCGAAAACCTCGGCCTCTACAACCCGAAGCCGCGCGGCAAAGACGTCGAAACACAGGTCAACCTCGACCGCGTAGACTACTGGCTGAGCGTTGGCGCTCTCCCCAGCGACACGGCAAAGACCGTCATCAAGAAGGCGCGTCTGGCAAAGGCAAAGGCGGAATAAGCTCCGCTCCCGCGTTTTTTTTTCAAACGAATCGGTTTAAGCCGAAAACATGGTAGCGCACCTCAAAATCGACTTCCTTACGCTCTTTCCGAAGATGCTCGAAGGCTTTTTGAGCGAAAGCATGCTCGGACGCGCCCAAGAGGCGGGCATTCTGGACATCAAAGTCCACAATATCCGCGACTGGGCGACATCGAAACACAAGAATACCGACGACCGCCCCTTCGGAGGAGGCCCCGGAATGCTGATGAAGCCCGAACCCGTGTTCGCCGCCATTGAGGAACTCCAAACACCGAACTGCACAAGAATCTACATGTGCCCCGACGGCGAAAAATTTTCGCCCAAACACGCGGCGGAATTCGCCGAGGCGGGTCATCTGATAATTCTGAGCGGACACTACGAAGGCATTGACCAACGCATTCGGGACTGTCTCATAGACAGGGAAATCTCGATAGGAGACTACGTTCTTACGAACGGCACACTCCCAGCGGCGGTCGTTGCGGATGCTACGGCGCGGTATGTCAAAGGCGTTTTGGGTGAAGAAAATTCCTTGACCTTCGATTCGTTTAACGACAACCTCCTGTCGTTTCCACAATATACAAGACCGGCGTCGTTTAGGGGAATGGACGTTCCCGAAGTGCTGATGTCGGGCGACCACCAAAAAATCGCGGAGTGGAGACGCGCAAGACAAATCGAAAAGACAAAAGAACGCAGAGCAGACATTTTAAATCAGAAAGAAGAAAAACAATGAACCAAGACTTGTTGAAAGAAATCACAAAAGACCAAATCAAAGCCGACATGACCAAATTCAAGGTCGGAGACGGCGTTAAGGTACACACGAAAGTACGCGAAGGCGACAAGGAACGTATCCAGATTTTCGCAGGCATCGTAATCGCCCGCAAGGGTAGCGGAATCCACGAAACATTCACGGTTCGCCGCATTTCCTACGGCGAAGGCGTTGAACGCGTGTTCCCCGTAAACTCGCCCAACATCGCAAAGATTGAAGTAGACCGCGAATCCGTCCCGATGCGCGCCCGTCTCTACTACTTGCGCGACCGTATCGGCAAGGAAGCTTCCAAGGTTAAGGAAGCGCGTCTTGCCCAATAAGCTTCGGCAAAACCGCGCGACATGCGCGGCAAACGCAAAACCCGTCCGCTTTCGCGGCGGGTTTTTTTGTTGAAATTCTCGCTTACAAAAGCCGCCGCGCATACAAATTCAACGCGCCTCCGCCCGCAAAAAACTCCCGAAAGCGCACAAGAATTCTTGACAACAAAAACGCTCTAACGATTGTTGTTTCAAGTGAAATCGATAATCACATTGAAGGACGTCGCCAAAGAGGCGGGCGTGAATTTCACGCTCGTTTCAAAATATTTGACGGCGAACCCG
>JAJXPD010000068.1 GCA_021641325.1 Opitutales bacterium | reverse complement strand
CTTCTGTCCGACCCTCAATTTGCGGGCGTCCTTAATGGAGTTTCTTTCCATTATCGCCTTGACCGAAGTGCCGTGTCTGTGCGCGATTCCGCCGAGCGTGTCGCCGCTTTTCACCACATATTCAAGTTCGCCGCCCGCGAGGACGACCGCTTTCTTTGTTTCGGACTGTTTTGCCGCCGCCGCGCCTTTCTTCGAGACGTTGAGCTTCTGCCCGATTTTGATGTTGTGGTTTTTAAGTCCGTTGATGTCCCTCAAATGTTTGACAGACGTCTTGTGCTTGCGGGCGATTCTTCCGAGCGAGTCTCCCTTCTTGACGATGTAGACCGTAAGTTCGTCGGTTTCGACCGCAGATTCGATTTGCGGCGCGGCGGGCTTTGCGGGGACGACTTCCGCTTCGGGAGTGGGTTCGGGCAGGGCGATTTCCTGTCCGACTTTGATAATCGTCGCGCGGTTCATTCCGTTGAGTTTAAGGAGCTTTTCGAGCGAGACATTGTGCTTTTTTGCGATTTTCGCGAGGGAGTCTCCCTTTTGCACGATGTACGTTGCGCCGCCTGCGGGTTTTGCGGGCGTCATGGGCGCGAGCGTGTCGCCGCCGCTTTTCTTGGGCTGTTCGGCGGGCACAAGCTCCTCCGATTTTGAGCCGGACATGTTCCACGCGGGGCGCGTGGGCGCGGCTCTGAGCGCGGGGCTACCTTCGGGCGGGATAACCTCTTTTGCCTGTTCCGCGGGCGTTTCCGCGACAGGCTGTTCGGTTGCTACGGTAGATTCGTCCTTCTGCGACGGGTTGATTTCCTCGACCGTCGATTGCGCCTTTTGGGGCTGGGCTTCCGGTTCGGAGCTGCACCCCGCCTGTATTAACATTCCGCCGATGAGCACGGCGTGGAAAGCGATGATTGTCGTTATTGCAACGGATTTTTTCATATTCTGATACCCCTTTGTTTACCCTTTATCTTTACATTTTATTTAAATTCTTCAAACACAAAACTTCGTTTTCGAAAGATTTTCCCCTCTCGACGTAGCCCGAAAACATTCCGAAGCTCGAAAACGCGGGGCTGAACAGCACCGCGGCGTTTCCGTCCGCGAGTTCGTACGACCTTTTTACCGCCTCTGCCATCGATTCGCACACGAACGCGGGGATTTCAAGCCCGTCGGCGAGCTTCCGCGCGGTCTGCCCGATGAGCACCGCCGCCTTTGCGCGTTTGTTCACGGCGTCGGTCAACGGTTTGAGGTCGCAAAGCTTGTCCTTGCCGCCGCCGAGCCAAACGAGGTTCTTTTCGCCTTTAAGCTCTTCGAGGGCGGCGAGGGCGGCGTGTATGTTTGTGGCTTTCGAGTCGTTGTAGAAGCGCACTCCGCCGACTTCAATCGGCTTCGAAAATCTGAACGCGGGCAGATTGAAAGTTTTTGCCGCCTTTTCGAACGCGTTTTTGTCCAGTCCGAAAAGCTTTCCGAATTCGACCGCCATCGCGAAATTCCGCGCCTGTATGGAGCTGTCGAACGGCGGCGGGGCGGAGCGCGTTGCGGATTCGTCGATTACGACCGCCGCGTCGGGAAGTTTTGCGCCGTATTCGCGCGCGGCGTCGGCCACGCTGCTTCCGACGACTATTCCGCCCTTTGTTGCGCTTACCAAATTGAATTTTGCGCGGAAATATTCCTCCATGTCTTTGTGCCAGTCGAGGTGGTCGGGCGCAAAATTCGTCCACAGCAGGAAGTCGGGGCGCAGGAATTGCAGGTTGGAGGTCTGGAAACTGCTAAGCTCGCAGACTGCGGTTTTTTGGGGGTCGCGCCCGTATTCGGGGCAGAACGCGCTAAGGGGCGCGCCTATGTTGCCCGCCGAAAACGCATCGCAGCCCGCGATGTTTAGCGCGTGCGTGATGAACGAAGTCAGCGTTGTCTTGCCGTTCGTGCCCGTGATTGCGATTGTCGAGCCGCTCCACGCAAGGGCGGAGAGGTCGGGCTCGCAGATTGTCGTTGCCCCCGCGTTGCGGGCGGTTTCAATCCATTTGTGGTCGGGGCGGAATGCGGGCGAGTACACCGCGAGGGCGTGGCGCTTTGCGGCGTCGGCGGAAAATTCGCGCACGGCGGAGGCGTCGCCCGATGCGGGCTTTTTCGCCGAAGTCTCCGCGTAGAAAACCGACGCGATTCCGAGCGAGTCGAGCAGTTTTTTCGCGGCGGTTCCGCTTGCGCCCGTCCCGAAAATCGCGACGGGTTTGCCGCCGGCAAGTTGTGCGATTTTGTCCGACATTATCTTATCTTCAAAGTCGCCAATCCCGCGAGCGCGAAAATCAGCGAAATTATCCAGAACCTGATTACCACCTTTGTCTCCGCCCAGCCTTTCAGCTCGAAGTGGTGGTGAATGGGAGCCATTCTGAAAATTCTTTTCTTCGTGGTTTTGTACGACGCCACCTGCAAAATGACCGATACCGCCTCCATCACGAAAATGCCGCCTACCAGAACGAGCGTCGCGGGCTGTTGCGACATGAACGCGACTATCCCCACAAGCCCTCCGAGCGCGAGCGAGCCCGTGTCGCCCATGAAGACTTCGGCGGGGTGCGCGTTATACCAGAGGAACGCGAGCGACGCGCCCAGAAGCGCGCAGCAGACTACGGTAAGTTCGCCGCAGTCGGGAATGTATCTTAAAAAGAGGTATTCCGATGCAATCGTGTTCCCCGCTACGTACGAGAACACCGCGTACGCCACAGCCACCGAAACCGTGCAGCCTATCGCAAGCCCGTCGACTCCGTCCGTGAGGTTGAGCGCGTTGCTCGACCCTCCGATGACGAGGAACATGAACACGAACGCGAACCAGAACGGCATTGAGGCAATCAGCGGATATTTGAGGAACGGAATCCAAAGCTCGCGCATGATTGAGCCGTAGTCTTTCGAGAAATAGAGAATCGAAAGCGCGGCGAGCGACACCGCGACCTGCACCGAAAGCTTGATTTTTCCCGACACTCCCCTGCTGTTTTTTTTGACGATTTTCAGGTAGTCGTCCGCGAAGCCGAGAGCCGTAAGCGCGGTGTACACAAAGAGCGCATTGAAGACAAGCAGGTTGAACTTTGCAAAAAGCAGAGTCGCCGAAGTCAGGCTTGCGTAGATGATAAGCCCGCCCATTGCGGGCGTTCCCTTTTTGCCGCTGTGAAGCTCTGCGAGCTTGCCGACTTCCTCGGCGGTTCTGAAACTCTGCCCGAATTTTATTCTGCGGAGGGTCGCAATGATTCGCGGCGCGATTACGATTCCCAGAAAAAACGAAAACGCCAACGCGCAGCCGCACCTGAATGTCAGGTATCTGAAAAGGCGCAGCGGGCCGAAAAAGTCTTCGAGATTTGCGATTTCGAAAAACATTATATTCTCTCCCTTTCGTCCTCGTCGTCTTCTTCTTCGAAATCTTCTGAGTCTTCGCCGCCGTCGTCTACGCCGTCGTCGGCATCTTCAAATTCGTCCGAGTCTTCGTCTTCAATGTCTTCGCCGACGTCCGATTCCCCGACTTCGTTTGCGGGGGCGGCGGGCGTTTCTTCTTCGGGTTCTTCTTCGGGTTCGCCGCGCTTGGCGGGGGCTGCGGAAAGCTTTTCTAGCACGGCGTCGGGCAGAGCCTTTTCGAGGGCGCACACGCGGCTTCCCTTTACGAACACGAATCCGCCTAGCTCGGCGACTTTCGCCTTTGCGGCTTCGGCGGTGTCGAACACAAATATGTTCTTTTCGTCCCAGCCGTTTTCGAGAAGCCCCGTTTTGTAGACGTCCGCGAACGCGCCGACGAGCACTGCGACGTCGTTCGAGTAGGGCTGAATGTGCGCGCCGATGTCCTTGTGGTGCGGGTGCGAGGCAAGCCCAAGCTCCGCCATCGTTCCCAAAACGTACGCGCGTTTTTCGGCGGACTCCGAAATTTTTGCGAAGCGCGCAAGGGCGTCTTTCATCGACGTGGGCGAGGCGTTGTAGCAGTCGAGGTAGTATTTTGCGGCGTCGGTTTCGACTATTCCGCCGCGCATGGGAAGCGGCGCAAAGCCTTCGAGCGTCTGCGCCATCTGCTCTTCGCGCCCGCCGAGCATGAGAGTTGCGGCTATGGCAAGGAGGGCGTTTTCGAGCATGCCCTTTGTCATTTGCGGTACTTCGAAATAGTATTCGTCGCCGCCTTCAATGCACATGTCGATTGCCGCGAAGTCGTTTTCGATGTCGGAAACGGCGTATCTGAAAACGAGGTCCGCCTTGAATTCGGGGGCATCGGCGGGGGCGACTATCGCCTTTTTGCATTTAAGCTCGTCAAACGCCTTCCAGCCGAGCAGGTTGTGGTGCATCAGACACCAGCCGCCGTCTGCGGCGTGCGCGGGCAGAACCGCCTTTTCCTTGGCGACGTTCCCGACCTGCTCGAACCTTTCGAGGTGCGAAAGCCCGACGTTTGTGATTATTGCGATGTCGGGTTCAATCATGGTGGCAAGCTCGCGCATTTGGTCGGGCGCGCCCACGCCCGCCTCGACGATTGCAAGCTGATTTTGGCGCAGGTCTATGCGGGTGAGCGTAAGCGGCACGCCGATTTCGTTGTTGAAATTCTTTTCGGTTATGAGCGGGTTTTTCCACGCCGTGAGCTTTGCGAGCATTTCCTTTGTGGAGGTCTTGCCGCACGAGCCCGTTATTCCAACGACGGGGTGTTCGAAGCGCAGTCTGTGCATTTTTGCTATGCGCTGAAAGGCTTTGAGGGAGTCCTTTACGACGAGCGTCGGAATTTCGACGTCAAGCTCGCGCTCGGCGATGATTGCTGTTGCGCCGTTGGCGGCGGCGGCGGCGGCGAAGTCGTGCCCGTCGCGCTCCGCCTTGATTGCCACGAAAGCGAAGTCTTTGCCGATGTTTCTGCTGTCGTTTGAAAATCCGCGTATTTCGGGTTTGCGGGAGGGGTCGAGCTTCGACCATTTGCCGCCCGTCCACGCTTGTAAATCGTCTGCTTTAAAGAAAGGCATGTCGTTTGTAATGTTTGGTGTTTGTGTTTATGAAAGTCCTTTGAGCTTCAAAAGCTCCTCCGCGACGCGCTTGTCGTCGAAGGGAATGATTGTGTCGCCGAGTTCCTGGAAAGTTTCGTGCCCCTTGCCCGCAATGAGAATGCAGTCGCCGTCGGAGGCGGCGTCGATTGCGAGGTTTATCGCCCTGCGCCTGTCCTCCACGAATTCGATTTTCGAAGCGTCGGAGACGCCCGTTTTCATGTCTTCGAAAATCGCCTTGACGTCCTCTCCGCGCGGGTTGTCGGAAGTCGCCCACGCGAAGTCGGCGTACTGCTGGACGACGCGCGTCATCTTGGGGCGTTTTGTTTTGTCGCGCCTGCCGCCGCAGCCGAAGACAACAAGCAGCTTTCCCTTTGCGACTTTTCTCAGCATCGAAAGCCCGTTTTTGAGGGCGTCGTCGGTGTGGGCGTAGTCCACGAAAATATCGAACTTAGCGGGGCTTTTGACTTTCTCCATTCGGCCGGGGACGCCCGAAAAGTTTTGGAGGGTTTTCGCAGCCGCCGCGACGTCGCGCCCCGAAGCGTAAATCGCCGCAAGAGCCGCGAGCGCGTTCGAGACGTTGTAGTGCCCCGGCATGTTGACCGTCGTGCGGACTTCGCCGTCGGGCCACACGAGCGTGAACTCCGACTTCTGCGGAAGCATGTTTACGTCTTTCGCGCGGACAACCGCGTCTTCGGCGTCAACCGCAAACGACACTAGCTTCGTTTCGGGCGAGAGCCTTGCGGCGATTTCCCTGCCGCGCGGGTCGTCGAAATTGATTACCGCAGCCTTCGGCTTTTTGCCGAGCGCGCCCGTGAACAGCGACGCCTTCACCTCGAAGTACGACTCCATCGTCTTGTGGTAGTCCAAGTGGTCCTGCGTGAGGTTGAGGAAGCACGCGCAGTCTACGGCGATTCCCTTTACGCGCTTCTGTTCTATCGCGTGCGAGCTGAATTCCATCGCCACCGCCGAGCACCCTGCGTAGCGCATTTGGCTTAGCATTGCGTGAAGCTCCAACGCTTCGGGAGTCGTCCGCGCGGCGGGCAGGCACCTGCCGCCGAGGTCGTAGTGGATAGTTCCCACAAGCCCGCATTTCGAACCCGCGCCGTCGAGCATTTTTTGAAGCATCCAGCTGACGCTCGTCTTGCCGTTCGTGCCCGTAATCGCGAAAGTTTCGAGGAGTCCGTCGGCGTTTCCGTAAAAGCTTTTGGCCGCCGCCGCGGTAGCCTCCGCTATGTCGGCAACCTGAATCCACGCCGCGGGAAATACTTTCGGCGCCGGCTCTTCCGAGACCACCGCGACCGCGCCCCTGTGCGCCGCCTCTTCGACATAGATGTTGCCGTCGGTGTGCAGACCCTTTACAGCGAAGAACGCCGTGTTGGGCACAACGCGCCTGCTGTCGGCAATGAGCATTTTGATTTCGGCGGTTTTGTCGCCCGTGATTTTAAGCGCGCCGACCGCCTTTGCGAGGTCGCCCGCCGTGTACGCGGGAAGACCGCCCTCCTGCTGCGCGAAAGAGAGCGAGCCGAAGCGGCTTCTTGCGCCGCACAATGAAATCAGACTGTTTAAATTTGAAAACCCTATCATATTAAATCTATCTCCAAGCAACCATTTTTTCGTAGTCTTCGTCGGTTTGGATTCCGAGGTAGTTTGCCGCCTGTTCGGCGACGTTCTTGAACGACGGCGCGGCGACTATGCCGCCGTATCCCACGCCCTTCAACTTCGGAGAATCCACCACAACAGTAATCACGAGGCGCGGACGCTGCGCGGGGAAGAAGCCCGTGAAAGACGCAACGTGGTCGCGCGTGCTGTAAGTTCCGTTTATTATTTTTTGCGAAGTTCCCGTTTTGCCCGCCACCTTGAAGCCGCGGAGCGCGGCGCGTCGGGCCGTGCCCGTGTCGCTTACGACCTCCGAGAGCATGTCGCTCATGAGGGTTGCGATGCGCGGCTTTATAACCCTGCGCAGGGCTTTGGGGGGGTAGGCGACGACCGTTTCGCCGCGTTTGTCGAACACGCGCTTGACAAGCTGCGGCTGCATGTAAATTCCCTGATTTGCTATCACGCTCATAGCGCAGTGGACTTGCAGCGGCGTGACCGCCACGGCGTGCCCCATTGGCAGTCGGGTAATCGTGAGTCCGTCCCAGTCCTTGACTTTGTGGAGCGTGCCGCCGATTTCGCCGACAAGCCCGATGTCGGTCTTTTCGCCGAATCCGTAGAGCCTCGCGTAGTGGTAGAGCTTCCTTTCGCCGAGCAGAATGCCGAGGTGCGCCGAGCCTTTGTTCGAGCTTTTTTTGGTTATCTCGCGCACGGTGAGGTTGCCCATTTTGTGCGCCTCCTTGGGCAGGCGCAGAACCCTGCCGCGGTATGTGATTGTCGGCGCGTTGCAGTCGAAAACGTCGTCGGGCCCCACGAGCGATTCGTTGAGGGCGGCGGAAATCGAGACGATTTTGAATGTGGATCCCGGCTCGTACTGGTCGCAGATTGCGCGGTTGCGGAGCGAGTCCTGCTCGGCCTTGTTGTATTCGTTGGGGTCGAAGTCGGGATAGCTTGCCATCGCGAGAATGTAGCCCGTGGACGGTTCGCTTACGATAATCGTCGCGCTTTTGGGGTTGAACTGCGAAACTATGCTGCGCACCTCGCGGTTCGCCATTTCCTGAATTATAGAGTCTATCGAAAGCTCCACGTTCAGCCCGTCGGTCGGGGCGACGTCGCGCGAGCGGTAGTGGACAAGCTCTTCGCGGTGTCCGTCGCGCTCGGTTTCAATCCAGCCGTCCTGCCCGTGGAGGTAGTAGTCGAACTGTTTTTCGATTCCCTGTTCCGCGCTGAACTCCTTGTTGACAAAGCCCACGATGTGCGCGGTGAGGCGTCCCGACGGATACACGCGCACGTATTTTCTATCGCCGCGGATTCCCTTGATTTTCAGCGCCCTGATTTGCGTGTATGTGGCGTCGTCGAGGTTTTCGGCGATTTTTTTCCAGCGCGGCGAGAACGACGCAAAATTGCGTTCAAGCTCCTTTTGCGGCACTTGCAGAATGCGCGCAAGCTCCGCAAAAACCTTTGGCTTTTGCGCGGTCTGTTCGACGCGGCGTTCCACGGAAAGCTCGGTGCGCGGGGTCGTCAGGCACTTGCGCAAAAGCTCTTCGAAAGTCATGTTGAGGTTTACGCCTATGCTGCGCAGACGCTGGGTCTGCCGCTCGTCGAGGCGGTTTTTGACGCGCCCGATTTTCTCGGCGTCCTGATAGGGCGTACAGATTGCGAAGACGTCGGCGGGGCGCATTTTGAGGATTTCCGCGAGCTTGCGGAGCTTCTCCCTGCCCGCTTCGTCGAACTCCACGCGCTCGGGGTCTGCGCCGATCGTGATTACGGGGCGGCTTGTGGCGAGCAGGTTGTCTTTCGAGTCTACAATGTTGCCGCGCCGCGCGGGGATTTTGTCGAAGAGTTTTCGCGCCTTGTCGGTCGCCTCGATGCTTGCGTCGCTCCTTACTACGTGCAGAAAATACAGCCGCGCGAAAATTGCGCAGAACACCCCCACTATGCACAGCGAGACAAACGCGAGTCTCCCCGTGTATATGAAAATGGAAGTCTTCCGCCGCCTGCGCGTCATTGACGAACCGCGCCTTTCTTATCGGGGGCTTTGAACGAGACAAGTCCCTTTGATTTTCCGCCGAAGTCGATTCTGCCGCCGTCGTAGTTTTCGTACGCCCAGACGACCGCCGTCATCTGCGGGCGCACGAGCCTTGTGCTTGCGCGGCGCGTGAGCAGGGCGGGGTTTTCCTTTTCGGCGATTTTTACTGAAAGCTCTTCGTTGTCGCGCCTGAGCTGTTTTATGGCACGCTCGTGCGAGGCTATTTGGCGCGAGATTTCGCGCTTCTGCTGGCGTTCCGCCGACACCGCGAAGAAGCCCGTGCAAACCACGCACAGGAGAAGTCCGACCAATACTGCTATCACTGCAATGCTTTTGTTTTTCATTGTTAGTCCTTTCTTATGGCGCGGAGCTTTGCGCTGCGGCTTCTCGGATTGTTCGCTGTTTCCTCTTCCGACGGCAGAATCGGCTTGCGCGTGAGCAGTTCCGCAAGCTTTACCCTGTCCTGTACGAACGAGGTGTCGAAGCGGTCTTCGGGTCTCCCCGCCGCCTTTTTGAAAAATTTTTTGACTATTCTGTCTTCGAGCGAATGGAAGCTTATCGCCGCCATCGCTCCGCCGTTTTCGAGCGCGGCGAACGCCTTGGGCAACGCGCGTTCGATTTCCCCCAGCTCGTCGTTTACCTTTATGCGCAGAGCCTGAAACGCACGCGTCGCGGGGTGGATTCTCTCGTGCGAGGGCGCGGCTTCGGCGATTGCCTTTGCGAGTTCGGCGGTCGTCGATATTTTGTCCGCCTCGCGCGCGGCGATTATCGCGCGGGCGATTTTGCGCGCGCGCGGCTCTTCGCCGTATTCGCGCAGAATTTCGACAAGCTCGGATTCGTCCGCGCTTTCGATGTATTCGCGGGCGGTGAAGCCCTTTGTGGTGTCCATGCGCATGTCGAGCGGCCCCTCGCGCATGAACGAAAATCCGCGTTCGGGGGTGTCGAGCTGGAACGACGACACGCCGAAGTCGAAGAGTATTCCCGCAAAGCTTTCGCCGCCGAGCATGTCCAAATCGGAGAATGCGAGGGGGCGGAATTCGAAGCGGTCGGGGTAGTCCGCCGACACCGCTTTTGCGCGTTCGATTGCGGCGGGGTCGCGGTCGAGCGACACCACTTTGCAGTCCGCCGATTCGAGGATTCTCCTCGTGTGTCCGCCGCCCCCGAACGTGCAGTCGAGGTATGTTTTACCGTCGCGCGGCGACAAAATTTTCACGACATCTTCGAGCAGCACGGGTTTGTGTTGCTTGGGGGCTTCGCGAAAATTGTCGTCATCTGAATATTGCATTAATTTGCGGTAAATCTGGAAAAAGTTTTTGTCGAAACGCCGTTTGCGTCCTTTTGTTTTCTGTAAAATTCGGCTTCATATGCGTTCGGCGGTTTATATACCCAATTCTTCGAGCAGCGCGGTATCGTCGTCGTCGGGGGATTCTCCGAGCCATTTGGCGCGATGTTCGGGATTCCACAGGTCGAAATTTGCGCCCATGCCCGCCATGCAGACTTCCTTTTTTATGTCCGCTTTCGCAAGTATGGATTCGTCAAGCATTATTCGCCCCTGTTTGTCGCAACCGAATGTGCATGCGTTTTGCAGGAATTTTGCCAGCGCACGCTGTTTTGCGACGTTCGTAATCGGGATTTTCGAAATTTTCGAGCGGAGTTCCGCCGCCATGTCGGGCGGCATTACGCGGACGGCGTTGTATGTGCCGTATTTCACAAGTATCGCAAGATAAGAGTTTTCGCCGTCGTCGTCCTTGAACCTCCACTTTGCGGGGATAGTTATGCGACGCTTCTCGTCGAGCACTTTCATAAAAGTACCCGCGTAAGTATCGCCAACTGTATGTTCTTCGGACATCTCTAACCCATGCTCTCCATTTTCCTCCATTTTTTGCCATTTCTACCCACGAGTCAAGTAATTTTT
>JAJXPD010000251.1 GCA_021641325.1 Opitutales bacterium | reverse complement strand
GAGCGCGTAGATTGCCGCAAAATATTCGGGCTTGTCGGCGGGAATGTCGAGAGCAGTCCGCGCCCGAACGAGATTTTCATAGCCGCTTCGTCCTTGGCGAAGTCGGTGCGTTTTACGTTGAGCCTCGCGCCGTTTTCGAACTTCACCTGCGTGATTCCAAGCTCCTTAATTTCGCGCCGTTCGGCGACTTTCCCCGCCGCCCCGAATTTCGAAAATACAAGCGACGCCGCCGCGAACGTTTCCGCGGGGTAGGTCGATTTTGCCGCGTTTTCGAAAGCGCGTTTTACGGAGGCGTCGAGGCTTGCGGCGTCGGGTTCGGGCTTTGCGTCGGAGACGAAAACCTTGATTTTTGCGTTGTCGAAAATGTTTTTGAGAAGCGCGGAGGCGTCGTCCGCGCCGAAGCCGCCGAGGGCGTATTTGGCAATCTCCAAATCCTTTTCGGGCGACGTGGTGGTTTCGCCGTCGGAGAACGCCGAAACGATGTCGTTTGCAAGGCTGCGGCTCTTGCGCGTGGGCGCGGCCTTGATTTCGCTTTCGAGGTTTTCGAAAATCTTTTTCTTTGCGGTTTCAAGCTCCTGCCCGCCGATTTTCTCCGCGCCGAAAAGCTGGCGGAAACCCTCTTCGAGAGCGTCGAATCCGCCGCCGACGGGGGCTTCTGTGTTGACGATGAAAACGTCGCAGTACTTGTCGAACTGGAATGTTCCCGCGCCGCCCTGCGAGAATTTGGATTCGGGTCTGTCGGCGACCCTCAAAAATCTCGCCGTGAGCGTCGCCGCGAGCGCGCGCCTGCGGAAGTCCTCGACGCGCCTTTCGAGCGTATCCTCCCGCGATTCTGGCTGTTTTGCCACGGCGACCGACGCGTACGAGCGCGGCGTGTTGGGCGTGGAGTCGTAGATTGCGTCGATGTCGAGCGGCGTTTTGCCGAAAGTGAATTTTACGTTAGAGGTTTCGAGTTTGCCGAAGTCCGCCTCGCGGGCGGGCACGGCGGGGTTCGCCTTGAAGTCGGCGAAAATCCGCTTTGCGGCGGCGAAAATTTCGCGCGGGTCGATGTCGCCAACCACCACGAGCACCGTGTTTTCGGGGCGGTAGTTTGCGGCGTAGAATTTTTTGAAGTCGGGCTGTTTTACCGAATTGATTACGCCTTCAATCCCTATCGGCATTCTTTCGGCGAAAATCGAGCCTTTGAATGTGTGGGCGATTTCCTTGACCGCCTTGCGGTAGTCCTGGGTGTCGCGCGAGTCCTTTTCGGCTATGATTACGCCGCGCTCGCTTTCGATGGATTTCGGCTCGAACATGACGGAGTCGCAGTAGTCGCGCAGAAGCGTTAGACCGTCGTCCACGAGTTTTTTCGACACTTCGGGCATGTCGATTTTGTAGACCGTTTCCGAGAACCCCGTGTGCGCGTTTGTGTCCGCGCCGAACGCCATTCCCAGCCTCTGGAAATATTCCACCATGTCGCCCGACGGAAAGTGTTTTGTGCCGTTGAACGCCATGTGCTCCACGAAGTGCGCTATTCCGCGCTCGCCTTCCGTTTCGTATGCCGAGCCGCGCTTGACGAGCAGGCGCATGGAAACCCTGTTCGGCGGTTCGGCGTTTTTGAATACCGCAACCGTCATTCCGTTGGGCAGGGTTTCGACCTCCAAGTTTTTGTCGCGTTCGAGAATCGGCTTTGCCGCCATGTTCGATAGTGCCATTGATATTGCCAGTAATAAAGTTAGTGTTTTCTTCATAAAATTTTTTTGGGCGCGGGTTTTTTCGCCGCCCAGAATATGCAATCGTCGGAAAACTCCTCCACGGAAGCGTTTTCCTGCGCGATTTCCGAGCGGCGTTTTGCGAAGAGCGTTTCGAAGCCCGCGCGTTCGAGCATTTCAGCCACTTCGTCTTTTGACGGCGAATGTATGAAAATGTTCCCGTGCTCCCCCTTGTAGTAGATGTCGCCGAAGTCGTCGAGGCGCGGGTCATGGACGCCGTGCGCCCACTGCTTTTCCTCCGATTCCCAGTAGCGGCGGTGCGCCGACACTTCGCGGTCGTGCGTGGTGAACACGAAGATTCCTCCCGGCTTCAAAGCCCTGAAAATTTCGCGCGCGGCGGTTTCCCTGTTTTCCGATTTCGGAATCTGCATAAGCCCGTTGAAGCCGAAAATTGCGGCGTCGAACGACTCGTCGGGCAGGGCGCGCGCGACGGGCGGAAAATGTCGTTTGCAGTCTGCGACGCAACCGCGCCCGCCCTGCCCGACGAGTCG
>JAJXPD010000067.1 GCA_021641325.1 Opitutales bacterium | reverse complement strand
GCGACGCTCTGTACAACGTCCCGTCGCCCCGCAATGCTTGGTTCTGTTTTTGGTGCGCGATTTTTGCCCGCGTTCCGCCGTTGCTTATGCGGCGGATTTCGCGGAAAAAAACGTCTCCGATTTTTGCCCTTGCGCAGCGGCGTCTTTTCCCCGACGCCCGTCCGGTACGCGCAAAAACTGAATCATCGAAGGACGCCGACCCTATTGAGCGTCGGCCTCCGAAGTTTCCCCGCCGTCAAGCATTCCGTCGGCAAGCGGAGTGTGTCCGATTGCGTTGACTTTCAGCTTGCGGTACGCGGCAAGCCCCGTACCCGCGGGAATCAAATTACCCATTATCACGTTTTCCTTGAAGCCGGATAGGTCGTCGCGTTTGCCGAGCGTTGCGGCTTCCGTGAGAACTCTCGTTGTTTCCTGGAACGACGCCGCGCTTATGAAACTTTCGGTTTCCAAGCTGGCTTTCGTGATACCCAAGAGTATCGGTTCGGCGGTCGCGGCTTTACCGCCCGCGTCTTCGATATTCTTGTTGGTTTCCATAAATTCGTAGCGGTCGACCTGCTGACCCCAGAAGTAGTCGGAGTCGCCGGGGTCGGACACGCGGACTTTGCGCAGCATTCTCGAAGCGATAACTTCGATGTGCTTGTCGTTAATTGTAACACCCTGCGAGCGGTACACCTTCTGGATTTCCCTGATGATATATTCCTGAACTTCGCTTGCCCCCATTACTTCGAGGACTTCGCTGGGGTCGACGCCGCCTTCCGTGAGAGCCTGACCGCGCTTTACTTCGTCGTCGGGCTGTACGATGATTCGCTTGTTGGCGGGAATGAGATGCTCTTCGATTGCGCCTTCGTCGCCTTCCTGCCAGCCCTTCGGGACGATTCTCAAAATCGTCTTCTTGCGGCGCGTGCCGCCGATTTTCACGATGCCGTGCGAACGCGCAATTTCCGCCGCGTCTTTCGGACGGCGGGCTTCGAAAAGTTCCGCGACGCGCGGCAGACCGCCGGTGATGTCCTGCGTTTTTGCCGCCGAGCGCGGGGTTTTCGCCATAATCATACCGGGGGCGATTTCGTCGCCCTCCGAGACTATCACCTGTGCGCCCGTCGGGATTACCTGAAACGCCTTGATTTCTCCCGTCTTCTTGTCGACGATGTTGATGGTCGGGTTGAGGTCTTCCTTGTGGTCGGAAATCGTGATTGTCGTGCGACCCGTGGAGGGGTCGAAATCCGAGCGGTATGTGAGGCCGTCAATCAAGTCCTTGAATTGGACGACGCCCGATTCGCTTGCCATAATCGGGATATTGTGCGGGTCCCAACGCGCGAGGAGCGTGCCCTTTTTGACATGCTGACCCTCTTCCGCCGTAATGAGCGCGCCCGCCGCGAGCGTGTAGTCTTCGAGGACGTTGCCCTCTTCGCCCACGATTTTCATGTGGGCGGTTTTGTTGAGGACTACGCTTACATTGATTTCGTTGCCGTCGGCGTCAACCTGCGGGAGCGAAACGCTCGTGATGTCTTCGTAATGGATTGTGCCGTCGTTGCGGGCAGCAAGTTCGGGGGCTTTGACCGCCTGCGCGACGCCGCCGACGTGGAAGGTTCTCATCGTCAGCTGCGTGCCGGGTTCGCCGATGGACTGCGCCGCGATGATGCCGACCGCCGTGCCGCGTTCCACAAGCTTCTGCGACGACGGGTCGATGCCGTACGCCTTTGCGGGAATCGCGTTGCGTTTGAGGTGCGTGAGCGGGCTCATAATCTTGACGCGTTCGATACCGAGCGCGCCGATGCGCTTCGCCATTGCCTCCGTGATGATTTCGCCGTTCTTTACGACTACTTCCGACGGGTTCGTCGGGTTCAAAATATCGTCCGAAGAGCAGCGTCCGACGATGCGGTCGAAGAGCGAGACGATTTCGTCGTCGCCGTCGTAGATTGCCTGTTTCCAGATACCGTCGCGGTTGCCGTCGTCCTCTTCCGTAATGATAACGTCCATGGCGACGTCGCAGAGTTTTCTGGTCATGTAGCCTGCGTCCGCCGTTTTAAGGGCGGTGTCGGCAAGACCCTTGCGCGCGCCGTGCGTGGAGATAAAGTATTCGTGCACGCTCAGACCTTCGCGGAAAGACGAGAGAATCGGGCGTTCGATAATTTCGCCGTTCGGCTTCGCCATAAGGCCGCGGGCGCCGCAGAGCTGGCGAACCTGCGCCTTGTTGCCTCGCGCGCCCGAATCCATGAGGATATAAACGGGATTGATGTGCTGGCGTCCGAAAGTTTTTTCGGGAACGCGGGCGAGATTTTCGAATGCCTTTTTCGCGATTTCGTCGGTCGCGACGTTCCACACGTCGATGACCTTGTTCGAGCGTTCGCCCTTGGTAATCGTACCCTTGTGGTATTCGTTTTCGATGACTTTGATTTTCGCGCGGGCTTCGGCGATGATTCCCTTCTTTTCGGCGGGAATGTCCATGTCGCCGATACCGATTGAAATGCCGGCGAGCGTCGCGGTGCGGAAGCCGAGCTTTTTCATTCTGTCGAGCACGGGCGCGCTTTCGCTGCGGCCGCAAATCTTAAACGTGTTAAGAATGAGGTCGCCGAGTTTGCCTTTCGGAACGACGAAGTTTACAAAGCCCATCTTTTCCGGCCAAATCGTGTTGAAGATTACGCGGCCGGGGGTTGTGCGGATAATTTTCTTTGTTTTGTCGCCGAAAATCGTGTCTTTGCCGTAGTCGGGGTTGACATAGTCAATCCAGTCGTGCCAGTGGAGCATGCCCTCCGCCTGTGCGCCCTCGACTTCGCGGAGCGACGCAAGCAGCGGAACGCGCTGGCCTTTTTCCTTTTTGAGGCTAGGTTCGTACGTGAGGTAGTAGCACCCCAGAACGATGTCCTGCGAGGGCGTCAAAATAGGTTTGCCCGACGACGGGGAGAAAATGTTGTTGCTTGCCAACATCAAAAGTTTCGCCTCCATGACCGCTTCGAGCGAGAGCGGAACGTGGACTGCCATTTGGTCGCCGTCGAAGTCCGCATTGTACGCGCCGCAAACGAGCGGGTGCAGGCGGATGGCGTCGCCCTCGATGAGCACAGGCTCGAACGCCTGAATCGAAAGTCTGTGGAGCGTCGGAGCGCGGTTGAGCATAACGGGGTGCCCCTCGGTTACCTCTTCCAGAATATCCCAAACTTCGGGCGACTTCTTTTCAATCATTTTGCGCGCGCTGCGGACTGTGTGCACAAAGCCCAGTTCCTTCAAGCGGCGGATGATGAAAGGTTCGAACAGCGTAAGCGCCATTTTCTTCGGCAGACCGCACTGGTTGAGTTTGAGGTCGGGGCCGATGACGATAACCGAACGGCCGGAGTAGTCGACGCGCTTGCCGAGCAGGTTCTGACGGAAGCGTCCCTGCTTGCCTTTGAGCATGTCGGAGATGCTTTTCAGCGGCCTGTTGCCCGCGCCCGTTACGGGACGGCCATGGCGGCCGTTGTCGAACAGCGCGTCGATGGACTCCTGCAACATTCTCTTTTCGTTGTGAATGATGACGTCGGGAGTGCGCATCTGCATGAGGCTGCGCAGACGGTTGTTGCGGTTGATTACGCGGCGGTAAAGGTCGTTGAGGTCGCTGGTTGCGAATCTGCCGCCTTCGAGCGGAACGAGGGGTCTCAAATCCGGCGGAATGACGGGCAGGACTTCGAGAATCATCCATTCGGGACGCGCGTTGCTCTGAATGAAGCCCTGAACGAGTTTCAAACGCTTCGAGAGCTTTTTCTTAATCTGCTTCGAGCGCGTGGACTGCATTTGTTCGACGAGTTCAACTTCGAGCTTTTCCAAGTCGATTTTCGCGAGCAGGTCGCGGATAGCTTCCGCGCCCATTTTCGCCACAAAGTCGTCGCCCGCGTCGATTGCCGCCTGATATTCCTCTTCCGAGAGGAACTGTTTGAACGTAAGGGACGTGTTGCGTGGCTCGATTACGACGTAGCGTTCGTAGTAGATTACGCTTTCGAGGGCTTTCGAAGTCATGTCGAGCATGAGGCTGAGCCTGCTTGGCATGCTTTTCAAAAACCAAATGTGCGCTACGGGAACGGCAAGTTCGATATGCCCCATTCTTTCGCGGCGCACGCGGCTTGTCGTCACTTCGACGCCGCAACGGTCGCAAACCTGGTCCTTAAAGCGGATGCGCTTGTACTTGCCGCAGGCGCACTCGTAGTCGCGCACGGGGCCGAATATTCTCTGGCAGAACAAACCGCCGGGTTCGGGCTTGAACGTGCGGTAGTTGATTGTTTCGGGGTTCTTAACCTCGCCGTGCGACCACGAACGAATCGTATCCGGGGAAGCGAGACCGATGGAAACGCTGTCAAAACCCGCGTCGCTGTCGAAACCGAGAATTTCTCGCGCTTGGCTTGTATTGTTTTCGTCCATAAAAAATTCCTTGATTTTCTTAGTGGTTCAAAAGCGACTACTGTATTTCGATGTCGTCGCTGTTTTCCGCCTTTATGTTCAGGCACAAGCCCTGCATTTCCTTCATCAAGACATTGAACGACTGCGGCGTACCCGCCTGCAACGAACTGTCGCCCTTGACGATTTGTTCGTATATCTTCGTTCTGCCCTGAACGTCGTCGGACTTGACCGTGAGCAATTCCTGCAAGGTGTATGCCGCGCCGTACGCTTCCAACGCCCAAACTTCCATTTCGCCGAAACGCTGACCGCCGTATTGCGCCTTGCCGCCCAGAGGCTGCTGCGTAATGAGGCTGTACGGGCCGACCGCGCGGGCGTGGATTTTGTCGGCAACCAAGTGGTTGAGCTTCATCATGTAGATGTAGCCAACAACTATCGGCTGGTCGAAGTAGTTGCCCGTCAGTCCGTCGATGAGGCGAACCTTGCCGCTTTCGGGCATGCCGGTGTCTTTCAAGTATGTGCGGATATCCTTTTCGCTGATACCGTCGAAAATCGGCGTCGCAATCTTGATTCCGAGCTTTTTGCAAGCCCAGCCCAAGTGCGTTTCCAAAACCTGACCTACGTTCATTCGCGAGGGAACGCCCATGGGGTTCAGGCAGATTTCAACGGGCGTGCCGTCGGGCAGGTAGGGCATGTCCTCTTCGGGAACGATGCGGGCTACGATACCCTTGTTGCCGTGGCGTCCCGCCATTTTGTCGCCGACCTGAATCTTGCGCTTCGTTGCGATGTAAACCTTGACGTTCTTGATGACGTTCTGGTCGGAACCGTCGCCGCTTTCGATTGACGCGACTTTGCGCGCACATTCGGCTTCGATTTCCGCGAACTTGCTCTGGAAACCTTCGATGATTCCGAAAATCTTGTTGCGCACGGGCGAGGGGTCGATGTCGATGTTCTTCGAGACCGACGCCAAGCGGCGCAGGAGCGTCTTTGTAATCTTCCTGTTCTGCGGAATGATGACTTCGCCCGTTTCCGAATTGCGGACGTCGAGCGGGATTTTTTCGCCGAGGAGCACGTTGGATAGCGCTTCGGTGAGTTCGTCGCGGAGGGCGTCGCTTTGCGCGCGGTGCTCTTCCTTGATTTTGCGCGTGCGGCGGCGCATGTCGCTTTCGCTGAGCTTTTCGCCTTCGCCGTCGACTTTCGTCGACACCTTCACGTCCATGATAATGCCCTTGACGCCCGACGGAACGATGAGCGACGAGTCCTTGACGTCCGACGCCTTTTCGCCGAAGATTGCGCGGAGCAGCTTTTCTTCGGGAGCAAGTTCCGTTTCGCTCTTCGGCGTGATTTTGCCGACAAGAATGTCGCCCGCCTTCACTTCCGCGCCGATGCGGATTACGCCGTTGCGGTCGAGGTTTTTCAGCGCGTCTTCGCCCACGTTCGGGATATCGCGCGTGATTTCTTCGGGCCCGAGCTTCGTGTCGCGCGCCGTTACTTCGTACTCTTCGATGTGCACCGACGTAAACACGTCGTTCTTGATGAGTTTTTCGGAGAGCAGAATGGCGTCTTCAAAGTTGTATCCGTTCCAGGGCATGAACGCCACGAGAACGTTTTTGCCGAGAGCCAACTCGCCGTCTTCCGTAGCCGCGCCGTCCGCGAGAACCGTGCCGACTTTCACCTTCTGTCCGTGTTTTACCACGGGCTTTTGCGTGAAGCATGTGCATGCGTTCGAACGCATGAATTTGCGCAGTTCGTATACGTAAATCTTTTTGTCGGGGTCGCTTTTAAGCTTGCCCTGAACCTTTTTGGGCATTTCGCCGGTGGGCGTAATTACGATTCTCTTTGCGTCTACGCTCGCGACAATGCCGTCGGATTCCGACAGCACAACCGTGCGCGAGTCCGTCGCCACTCTGCCTTCGATACCCGTTCCGACAAACGGAGCCTGAGTCTTCAAAAGCGGAACCCGTTTATCGACAAAGACCACAACCTGTGCATACTTTGCGGCAGGTGCTTCCGCGTCTGCGAAAAGGTGCACGGCAAGCCCGCAATCGGTATTGCCAACAGGGGAAAGAACGCGAAAATTTCGGCGGAATTCGAAAAGTCGTGGAGCTCGGAAGAGTGCAGATTTTGCGGCGCGTGCGTAGACGCTTGTCCCACGGGCTGCCTTACAGACCGCTGGGCAAAGTGGTTCGGCAAACCCGAAAAAACCGCGGAGACCGCGTGCGCTCTCTGCCCGCGCCACTGCCGCGTAAAAGTAGCAATCAAGGACGGCAGGATAGTTTCGGCGCACGCGGTGTCGCTCGAAAAGGGCGACGCTCTCTGCGCCCTCGGCCGTTTTGCCATTCCGCAGATAATGAACAGCAGAAAACGCCTTTTGCGCGCGAAGATAATGCGAAACGGCGAGCAGGTTCCCGCGCATGCGGAGGAGATTGCCGGCAAATTCGCGGAAATCCTCGAAAACGCGGGCGGAAAAATCCTGATGGTCGAGCACGTCGGGGGCTTCTACGAATCGCGCAAGGCGGTTCGGGCGTTGGCGGCAAAATTCGGGGCAAAACTCGTAAAGGCGGCGGTCAACGACGCTTCCCTCGACGCCGAAACTCGCCGCGAAATTGCGGAGGGAAAATACGAGGCGGCATTCACCGTAGGCTCATATTTGGACGCCGAACTTGCCGCTAAAATTCCGCATCTCATAGTTGCGGACTTCCTGAAAACACCCTTGCAGGACAAAGCGGAACTCGTGCTTCCCATCGCGGTTTTCGGGGAGAGCGCGGGCACGTTTGCCGACGCAGGCGGTGCGAAATTCGCGGCGGCGGCAGCCGTAGCAACGCGCCTCGACCAACGCCCGATAAGCGGATACCTTTCCGACGTCTGCGTGAAATGCGGAATAGACGTTAAGGCGTTCGACTTCGAGCTTGAAAAAATCCCCGAAGATTTCGCCGACCCCCGCTCCGACAAGCGCAATCTGCCCGAAATGGCGTTCGGGCATTTCCTCGCCGACTACGTTCCCGATTTGGAACTGCTCGGCCTCAAAAAATCTCCCGAAAAGACGGCGGAAAGCAAGGCGAAAGAGGAGGGCGGCTTCGAAATTCTCGAAAACATCGAGCTTGCGCCAAACTTCCACTCGCTGAAAATAAAAGCTCCCGACATGGCGAAATACGCCCGCGCGGGACACTTTGCAATCCTCATGGCGAACGCCGACAGCGAACGCTCGCCGTTCACGATTGCCGACTGGAACGCCGAAGAGGGCTGGGTAAAATTCATAATAGAGGAGGTCGGCAGGTCGAGCGCGGAAATAGGCGCGCTTTCGGCGGGCGACAAACTATCCGTCGCAAGCGGGCCGCTCGGCACGCCCGTAGACCTCGACAAATTCGAAAAAGGCTCGAAAGCCCTGCTTTTGGGCGGCTGCTACGGCATAGGAGCAATCTACCCGATTGCCCGCGAACTTACCGCGCGGGGCGTGAAAGTAGAATGCGCGATAGAGGCTTCGTCGTCGTACATGCTTTTCTTCAAGGACGAGCTTTCGAAAGTCTGCGAAAAGCTTTATGTCGCCACGCGCGACGGCAGCGAGGGAATGAAAGGCGGCTGCCGCGACGTTTTGAAAAACTTCGGAGCGGGCTTCGATTCCGTCGTCGCCATCGGCTGCGTGTTCATGATGAAGCAGTGCGCGGCGGCTCTGCCGTCGGGCGTTTCGAACGCGCAGTGCGCCCTCAACCCTATTATGGTGGACGGCACGGGCATGTGCGGCGCGTGCCGCGTAAGCGTCGGCGGCGGCACAAAATTCGCGTGCGTAGACGGGCCGTTCTTCCCGCTCGCGGAGGTAGATTTCGCCGAACTCGGCAAGCGCAGAACTGCGTACAAACTTTTGGAAATAGAGGCAATGCCGCGCCACATCGGCGGAAAATGCCATTCGTAAGGAGCTTGAAATGTCAGAAGAAAAACCGAGAAAATTGAAAGCGTCGGGACTTCCGCGCATAAGCGTTCCGGAGCAGGATCCCGCCCGCAGGGCGACGAACTTCGAGGAAGTCCCCTACGGAATTTCCCTCGAAGCCGCAATGGACGAGGCGAGCCGCTGCATGCAGTGCCCCAAACCGCGCTGCATTGCGGCGTGCCCCGTAAACATCAGGATACCCGAATTCATCGCAGAAATCGCGAAGGGCGACCCGAAAGCGGCGGCTTTAAAGCTCAAAAAACAGACCGCGCTCCCCGCAGTCTGCGGCCGCGTCTGCCCGCAGGAAAACCAGTGCGAGGGCAGCTGCGTTTTGGGAATCCGCGGGAAATCCGTGGCAATCGGAACTCTCGAACGCTTTGCGGCGGACTACGTGCGCATAAACAATCTGGAAGAGCTTCCGCAAAAGGCGGAACCCACGGGCAAGAGGGTTGCCGTCATCGGTTGCGGACCCGCTGGCATTACGGCGGCGTCCGACTTGGCTATTTCTGGGCACGAAGTGGAAATTTTCGAAGCCCTACACCTCCCCGGAGGCGTGCTCATGTACGGCATTCCGCAGTTCAGGCTTCCGAAGGAAATCGTCATGCACGAAGTGGAGTCTCTCAAAAAGCTGGGCGTGAAAATCCACTTGAACTACATCGTGGGCAAGCTCCGCACGATAGATTCTCTCTTGGCGGAGGGTTTCGACGCCGTGTTCATCGGCGCGGGCGCGGGGCTTCCGATTTTCCTCGGAATCGAGGGCGAAAACAGCGTCGGAGTGTTCTCCGCAAACGAGTTCCTCACGCGCTTCAACCTGATGAAAGCCTACGACTTCCCCAACCACGCAACGACTCCCGTTTCGGCAAAGCACATCATTACCGTAGGCGGCGGGAACGTCGCCATGGACTCGTCGCGGACGGCTCTTCGCATAGGCGCGAAATCAACGCTCGTCTACCGGCGCGCCCGCGAGCAAATGCCCGCCCGCGCCGAAGAGGTGCACCACGCCGAACAGGAGGGCGTGAACTTCCAAATGCTCACAAACCCCAAGCGGATTATCGCCGACGAAAACGGGAAAATTGTCGCGCTCGAATGCGTTAAGATGGAGCTTGGCGAGCCTGACTCTTCGGGGCGCAGGGGCGTTTCGGAAATCGCCGGAAGCGAATTCAGGATTCCGTGCGACGCGCTTGTCGCGGCAATCGGCAACCGCCCGAACCCGCTGCTTCCCATGACCTGCCATTCCCTCAAAACCACGAAAAAGGGAACGCTCGAAGCCGACCCCGAAACGCTCCAAACCTCCATTCCGCAAGTATTCGCCGGCGGCGACATCGTAAGCGGCGCGGCTACGGTTATCAGCGCAATGGGGCAGGCAAAAAAGGCGGTCAGAAGCATAAACAGGTTTTTGAAAGGCGAGCCTCTGAAAGATGAGACTGCTGCTATCTAACGACGACGGGCTTGACTCGCCCTTTCTGCCCGCGTTCGCGCGCGCCCTCGCAAAAGTTGCCGACTTGAAAATAGTCGTGCCGTCGGGCGAGCGCAGTTGGATAGGCAGGGCGTACAGCCGCCATTCCGAGCTTGAAGCCCAACCGCGCGACTTCTTCGGACTCGACTGCCAGACGGTTTCGGGCACGCCCGCCGACTGCGTAAACATCGCCCTCGGACACCTTTGCGCCGAGCCGCCCGACGCCGTAATTTCGGGCTTGAATATCGGGCAGAATGTGGCGATGCCGCTTCTTTGGAGCAGCGGAACATTCGCCGCCGCCGTCGAGGGCGCGGGCTGGGGACTGCCCGCGTTCGCGTTTTCGATGCGGCTCGAAAAAGTCTACTACGACTATTGCAGACTGCGCCACGGCGCGGCTCCCGAACCGCTTTTGCGCAACATAGAGGCGGCTTCCGAACACGCCGCGCAGTTCATTGTGGACATGCTTTCAAAGGGCGAATGCGGCGCGGGGGTTGTAGTGAATGTCAACTACCCGATAAAATACACGCGGCAGACGCCGTTTGCGGAGTGCAAGCCCGCGAGCGTCGATTTGCGCTCGGTCTACACGCGCGGCGACGACGGGAAATTCAGGTTTTCATACAGCCTCGGCGCGGTTGGCGCAAACGGGGAACTTACAGACGTCGAGTGCCTCGACAAGTCGATTGCCTGCTTTTCGAAAATCAAAATCAGGTAGACGCGCTTCTTTTTCCGTCCCGCTTTCGGGGCGCAGACTGCCGCCGACGCCTGCCGCGCATTTTTTTCTTTTGATATCCGAGAAGCGGTGTAG
>JAJXPD010000250.1 GCA_021641325.1 Opitutales bacterium | reverse complement strand
CATCGCTGACCGCGCCCGTCTGCGAAGCCCAAATCTGCGGCTTGGGGCGCGAGGGCTACTTCGCCGCGCTCCGCTATTTGGCGAAACTTTAAACTTCGGGAAGCTACGAATCTTCGACCGCGCCGCCGCAGGTTTTGCGCTCGGCGCGAAATTTTTTTTCGGAAAACAAACGTGGAAAAAATCGACTTCAACGCCGAACTCAATTCCGACCAGTACGCCGCCGTGACTTCGCCGCCCGACCGTCCCGCGCTCGTGCTCGCGGGGGCGGGGTCGGGGAAGACGCGCACGCTAACATACCGCGTGGCGTGGCTAATCTCCGAATGCGGATTCCGCCCGCGCGACATTCTTCTGCTCACGTTCACGAACAAGGCGGCAAACCAAATGCTCGCGCGGATAGAGTCGCTGGCTGGCTATCCCGCGCGTTCGTTCTGGGGCGGCACGTTCCACTCGATAGGCAACAGGTTTTTGCGCATCGAAGGCGGCGCTCTCGGGCTTGAACCCAACTTCGGGATTTTGGATACCGAGGATTCCGACAAAGTGATAAAAAAGGCGGTAGAGGAGTCGTACCCGCATTTCTTTTCTAACAAGGACAACCCGCGCTCAAAACTTTTGCGCGAAATCATAAGCTACGCGCGAAACACGCGCTCCACAATCCAGACCGCCATGGCGTACAGGTTCGACTGGATTGAAACGCCGGCGTCGCAAATCGCCGAAATAGCCCGCGCCTACGAGGCGGAAAAACGCGCCGCAAACAACTGCGACTTCGACGACCTTCTCGAACTCTGGCTCAAACTGCTTTCCGAAAACCCCGACATTCTGAAAAAATATTCCGACAGGTTCGGGAACATTCTCGTCGATGAATTTCAGGATACGAACAAGTTGCAGTCCGACATTCTCGACCTGCTTGCCTCTCGCGGGAACATAAGCGCGGTCGGCGACGACGCCCAGTGCATCTACTCTTGGCGCGGCGCGGAAATCGACAACATTCTCCGCTTCCGCGAACGCTATCCCGCCGCCTACATCTACAAGATAGAGCGCAACTACCGCAGCTCGCCGCAGATTCTGAACTTTGCAAACAAAATACTCGACGGCATGGAGCTTGACGACGAGGAGTTCAAAAAAACGCTCGTTCCCGCCCGCGACGGCAACTTCAAGCCGCGCGTAATGCCCGCAATGGACGGCGCGTCGCAGGGGCGGAACGTGGCGCGGGCAATCGCCGAGATAGAGTCGGGCGGACGCTACGGGTACGACGACATCGCCGTTCTCTACCGCTCGCACTTTCAGGCGATGGACTTGCAGTTGCAGCTCCAATACGCAAAAATTCCGTTCGTGATGACAAGCGGCGTAAAATTTTTCGAACAGGCGCACGTCAAGGACATCGTTTCGCAGATAAAATTCGTCGCAAACCCCAAGGACAACGTTTCGTTCCTGCGCTTCTGCCGCTTCATGCCGAAAATCGGCGACAAAACCGCGTTCAAGATTTTCGAAAAAATCCGCGAAGTCGCCGCGTCGAAATCGCTTTCGGCGTGGCGCGTTCTCTCCGACAAAAAGGTGCTCGCAAAAGTCCCCGCCGCCGCAAAGCAGATGTTCGAAGCCGCCGCCGCCGACATCGAAAAACTCGGCGGGCTTGTGGAACTCGCAAAGCGTTCCGAAAAACACGCCGAGGCGGACTCCGCGGAAAAAATCCCAGTCCAGACCGACTTTTTCGCCGACATGGCGCACGCGTCCGAACGCGAAGCCCCCGCCGACCCAGCCGCCGAAAATACGACGGAGGCGGATTTTTCGCCCAAGGCAATCATCAAATGCGCGTGCGGCGGCTGGTATCGCGACGCCATGAAGACCCTTTACGAAGACTGGGAGGAACGCGCGGCGGACTTCGACGCGCTCTTCGAGTACGCCTCGAAATTCGACGACTTCGACGATTTTCTCGCAAGCGTGGCTCTCGAAATCAGCGACGCCGAGGGGCGCGAGTCCGAAGTCGGCGGGCGCGTAAGGCTGATGACCGTCCATCAGGCAAAGGGCTTGGAGTTTCCGGTGGTGTTCGTAATCGGCGCGGCGGAGGGGCTTTTCCCGACCCAGCGCAGCATAGACGACGGCGACGTCGAGGAGGAGCGCAGGCTGTTTTATGTGGCGTCGACGCGGGCGATGGATTTGCTGATAATTTCGTACCCGAGGGTAAGCGCGGTGGGAGGCAATTTCGAAATGCGACAGGCAAGCCGCTTCTTGGAGGACATCGACCCTTCTACCTATGAGTTATACGG
>JAJXPD010000249.1 GCA_021641325.1 Opitutales bacterium | reverse complement strand
GTTGTCGGCTTTAAGCTGGGGCATCATCGCCGCGACAGCCGCCGCTACAACAAACGCGTGTTCGGGATTTTCGATTTCAGAGACGTCGCGCACTTTCTGGACTTTCGGGGCTTCCGCCTTTTTTGCGGCGGATTTGTCGAAAGCCGAAAAGAAGCGTCCCGCGGTGGAAGTCAATATCGACAAAACCGCGAGAACAAACATCACGACGCCGAAACCGAGTGCCGAAAATATCAACATTTCCGACATCGTGGGTTTCAGACCAATTAATGCTGCAATTAACATATTCGTTTTGGGTTGTGCGGCGGCTTGCGCCGCCGCGCGTTATTACATCGGAATGTTGCCGTGTTTCTTTGGCAGGCGCGTTTCGCGTTTTCCGATTGTCGCCCTCAACGCCATTGCGATTGCCCCGCGGGTTTCGGCGGGTTCGATTACCGAGGTAATCATGCCCTTGCTCGCCGCCTGATAGGGGCTTTCAAACTTTTCGCTGTATTCGGCGCGGTATTTCGCCGCCAATTCCTCGCGCTTTGCGGGGTCTTCGATGGCTTTAAGCTCCTTGCCGTACAGAACGTTGACTGCGCCCTTTGCGCCCATGACCGCAATTTCGGCGGTCGGCCACGCAAGAACCATGTCCGCGCCCATGTCTACGCAGCACATTGCAAGATACGCGCCGCCGTAAGCCTTGCGCATAATGAGAGTGATTTTGGGGACTGTCGCCGAAGCGTACGCAAAGAGCATTTTCGCGCCGTGGCGGATAATGCCGCCGCGTTCCTGCGCCAAGCCCGGCATGAATCCGGGGACGTCCACGAGGTTTACAATCGGAACGTTGAAGACATTGCAGGTGCGGATAAAGCGCGATGCCTTGTCGGAGGCGTCGATATCGAGGCAGCCCGCCTTGAAATTGGGCTGGTTTGCTATGATTCCGACGACTATCCCTTCGATTCTCGCGAAGCCCACGACTATATTGCGGGCGAAATTCGCCTGAATTTCGAAGAAGTCTCCGCCGTCTACAATGCGGTTGATGACCGACTTGACGTCGTAGCCCTGAGCGGAAGTTTCGGGAACGATGTTGTTAAGCTCTGGGTCGTAGGTTTTTTCGAGCGGCACGGAGAAATCGTGCGGCGGTTCCTGCATGTTATTTGAGGGCAGGAACGAAAGGAGTTTTTCGGCGAGTTCGAGCGCGTGCTTGTCGTCTTCGGCGACAAGGTGGATATTGCCCGAAACCGAAGCGTGCGCGTTCGCCGTGGCGAACATGTCAACCGACGCCTCTTCGCCCGTCGCCGCCTTGATGACCTGCGGCCCGCAGATGAAGAGGTTGGAGTTCTGCTTCGTCATGATAATGAAGTCCATGAGGGCGGGGCTGTAAGCCGCGCCGCCCGCGCAGGGGCCGGCGATGATTGAAATCTGCGGAACCACGCCCGAAGCCGCCACATTCTGGTAGAAAATCTGCCCGTAGCCGGAGAGCGATTCGACGCCCTCCTGAATGCGCGCGCCGCCGCTGTCGTTGACGCCCACAACGGGCATGCCGTTCTTGGCGGCGAATTTGAGAAGGTCTACGATTTTCTTTGCGTGGTTTGCGCCGAGCGAGCCGCCGAACACCGTGAAGTCTTGGCTGAACGCCGCCACGGGGCGACCCTTTACCAGACCGACGCCCGTAATGACGCCGTCGGTGGGCAGTTCCTTTTTTTCCATTCCGAAATTGTGGCAGCTGTGTTGCACGAACATGCCGAATTCCTGAAACGAACCCGCGTCGAAGAGCGATTCTATTCTTTGTCGGGCGGTGAGCAGCCCCTTTGCGTTGCGAGCCTCCAATTTAGCCTTGCCGCCCGCATTGATCGCGGCGTCGCGGCGTTTGATGAGGTCGTCCATCAATTTTTTTGCGATTGCCATAAATTAGACGTAATAAGTTGAAGCCGTTATTCGCCGTCCTGACAAAATTCCGTAAGGACGCCCTTTGTGAACTTGGGGTGGAGGAACGCGATTTTCTTGGAATGCGCGCCGATTTTCGGCTCTTCGTTGATAAGCCCCACGCCCGCGGCTTTCGCTTTTGCGAGGTCGTCGAGAATGGAGTCGCTATTGAAGGCGACATGGTGTACGCCGCCGTGGGGATTTTTTTCGAGAAATTTTGCTATCGGGCTGTCGGGCGAAGTGGGTTCGAGCAGTTCGATATGGACGCCGCCCACGCTGAAAAACGCAGTCTTAACTTTTTGTTCCGCAACTTCTTCCACTCCTTCGCACTTAAATCCGAGTGCATTTTCATAGTATGGAAC
>JAJXPD010000248.1 GCA_021641325.1 Opitutales bacterium | reverse complement strand
TATCTCGCCGTAAATATTCTTTGCAAGTTTTTCCGAAATCGAAACCTGTTTTGCGACTTCAACAATGTCGTCTATGCTCGGATTTCCATTTCCGTTGACGGACGTCGTGTGCATGTCGTTGAATCCTGCGCTTGGCAGCATATCGTAGGCGGGCGACAATCTCCACGCGCCGTTTTTATATTGGAACGCGAAATTTTTCGAGTGGTCGTCTTTGTTGCCAATCAGAACATTGAAGACCATTCTGCGGAAGAGTTGCACAACCTGCGCTTGGTCTTTTGTGAGGTCTTTGCAAACAGTAAGCAAGTCGGCATAGTCAAGGCTCGGCAAGCGGTAGTGTGCGTTCAAAAGTCCCGATGCTGAAATTGTGTGAACGCGGCCGTTCGGCGTTCTGTCGAAACGTTCAACCGCAAAATATTTGCCGTTTACCAAAAGCGTTTCGGGCATTTCTATTTGGCATTTATTTGCAAGCAACGAATACCTGTATTCGATTTCCCCGATATTTTTCGGGTCGAAGCTCGACCTAAATTTTACGAGCCATTCTCGTCCGTCAATTTTCGCAAACACTTTCGGACACGCACCGCCCGACGAACCGCCGTTCTTGTAAAGCTCTTCAAGCGAATGCGCGTCGATTTTCCTCTCTTCGAGGATTTTTTTACACTCCGACGAAATCTTGTCGAAATCCTTAAAATGGCTGTCGGCAATAAAACTGTTGTCAGGACGGTATTCCAACGCCCCGCGTCCGTTCGAGCCAATCAGCGACAGTTTGTCCAAGATTGTGAGCTTCGACAACTCTTTGCCTTGCTCTTTCAGGAATCTGTCGAGCAACAAACTTCCCCAACCGTCTGGAAGCGAATCGTCAAATACGCCGAAATTCCCGTCAAAAGGATCGCGCTCGGCTACAAAAACTTTCTTTTGAAGCGGCAGAACATACGGCGAAATAGAAAAGCCTCTTTCGAGAAACTTTGAGTCATACTCAAACGCACATAGCCCCTCGGAAATCAGCGCAATACGCCCCACAAGCGAACTACCAAGCCAGACTTCAACAAGCCCCTTATCCATTTTTCGACGCCCTTTTTCTTTTCGATTTTTCGCTCAGCACTTCTTCAATCGAAGAATATTCGCGCTTCGTGAAGAGATTTTTTATATCGCCCGCAAGGTCGAAAAACTTGGCGATTTCAACCAACTTGCGGAAAGAAATCTCGCCCGTAGTTTCAAATCGCCTGTATGTCGGCAACGCAATCCCGACACGCAATGCAAAATCTTTCTGCGAAATATTCCGCGCCAACCTCATTGCGCGAACATTCCCCGCCACGCCTTCATAATCTCCGAAGCCGTCGCGTTTCTATTACGCACAACAGATAATATATTATTACTCATTTGCCTATTACGCTGTAAATAACAATATATTATCAATAAAATGCCAAGAGAATTTGTATATAAAGAGCTTTATAATTCAACTATTGCCCGCATTCCACCTCTTTCCTGAGGTCGTCTAAAATTTTGCCGTTGTAGGAAAAGAATTTTGCGCCCTGATACGCGCCCGATGAGTTGCGCCTGTCGGCTGGCATAAAAGTTCCGACAAACGGCGAAAGCTTGTAAATGCGCCCGTCGTATTCAACAGTGTCGTCGCTTGCAACCGTAACGACAGTTCCCGTCGGAATGAACGTGATTTTCTCGCCGATTTTTATGCCGACCATACTGAACTTGAACCTTCCTCGCCTTGCATGTGGACATTCGTCGGAATTGTCGTCCGCTGAATCAGCGTCGCCTTTTTTGTATTCGATAAGCTCGGCGTCTTCCACTGCCGAAGCGATGTCTTTGAAAATGTCGAACGCAACCTGCGGCGGAACGTTGAAAAATTCGCGATTTTGGCGTATTCGCAAATCCGTCAAACGGTCTATCGTTTTGTGGACAAGCTTTTCAACCTCGTTGAATTTGGAGGTTTTTATCGCGGCATAAATTTCAAACGGAAGCGGAACGGCAGTGTTGTCAAGCTCCTTCGAGCGTACATCGACAGGACGCGCAGACTTCCCGATTTTCACCCAATCCTCCTTAAAACTCGGATTGGTCAAAATGTACACATACCCAGCTTTTGCCTCTGCCATATTTTATTCGTTTTAGTTGTTCAAATTTCTATGCACTTTCCTGCTCTTCCATATCGCTATTGTCTGTCCACATTTCGCATTGGGCTATAACGGTATTTAGGGCTTATTTCCGCGCAACGTATTCGCCGCACGACATATATCCTTTTCAAAACCTACATTTGCCGTGT
>JAJXPD010000247.1 GCA_021641325.1 Opitutales bacterium | reverse complement strand
TATTTGCACAATGCGCTTGCTCGAACTGCAAATAAAGCACATCAGCGCTTCGGCTGGCGGCTGGCGGAGTATGCGCAGGGTCGGGTAGATTCTGAGCGCGGCTCGCATGTGGGCGTCTGCGGTATCGAAAAGCGATTGTCTGAGCGCGGCGTAGTCGCGGTCGGCGTCGAGGTATTCGGCGATTTTCCGCGCGGCGTCGGGGCTTGCGTTTTCGGGCACTGAGTACAGCACCTCTCCCGCGCCGTCGAGCCTCAGCTTTGCCGCGGTGTTCCCGAATGCCCCCGTGAATTGGGGCGCGTCGGAGTTCGCGTCGGCATACCAGCGGAACGACTGTCCGCCGTCGAGCGTTTCGGCGAAGTCGGACGGCGTAAATTTCGGCACGCCGAGCGGGCGAAAATCAGTCCACCGCATTTTGTTTGATTTTTGAATCGCCGTGTTTTACCGACCACAGCCACGACTGTTTTTGCGTGAGGATTTTCCCCGACGGCGAAAGGAGCGTCAGACGCCACGCGTTGACTTTTTCGTCGCGCCCAAGCCAGTCCGAACCTGTCAGACCGAGCTTTACTTCGCGCAGTACGGAGCTTGTTTCGGGCACGTCGAATACGAACTTGCGCACATGCGGGTGCTTTGTTGAATCGACTTCCAAAATGAAGCGGCAGGCGAGGGAGATGTCGTCTGGCTCGAAGCCGAACATCACAAAGAAGTACATGCCCGCGCGTTTTTTCGGCTGGCTGCGCATAATCAGGTGTCCGTGCGCGAACTCGTCTCCCGAAAATACTTCCGCAATTGTCCGTGTTTCGGCGTCGGTCAGGTAGCGCGGCAGGCAGTATGTGATTTTCGGCTCGTTCTTCATTCCCGCGCCGATTATATACGACTGCTCCGCGGATTCCGTCGTCTTGTCGTCTCCCGCGCACGCGCAGAGCAGCGCGAGCAGCGAAAGCGGAAAAAGTTTTAGGGCGTTTTTCATATCTGCGAGCATGGACGCGCGGACGCGTTCGGTCAAGAGTATTACACGAGTCCGTTGAGCATTCCGTAAAAATACATCGGTTTGAGCGCGTACACTTTAAGCAGCCACGCAAGGCGGCTCTCTTTCGACATGTCCATGAGCGAAAGCGGGAAGGAGCTTTTGCGGTTTTTCCGGTAGTCGAACTCGCACATGAGAATGTGCCCGTAGTCGGTGATGATGGGGCACGCGGCGTAGCCGTCGTACTGGCGCGTCGGCGTTTTGCCCTCCATGAGGGAAACGAGGTTCTCGGCGGCAATCGGCGCCTGTTTTCTTATCGCGGCGGAAGTCTTGCTTGTGGGGATTCCCGCGACGTCTCCGCACGAAATTATGTTCGGATATTTTTTGTGGAGAAGCGTGAATTTGTCGGTGTCAACCCAGCCCTCCGCCGCGTTCTTGCCCGAGGTCTTCGACAGCCCCGACTGCGGGACGAAGACGGGGGCGGTCATCGGCGGCAGGAAGTGGAGGAAGTCGTAGTCTTCCGCGACCGACTTCACGACTTTCCCGTCCTTTACGGTGTCGAGCCAGACTTTTTTCGCCGCCGTGTCGATTGCCTTCACGCGCGTCGAGAGATTCAGCTTTACGTTGCGCTCTGCGTAGATTTCGAGCAGGCGCGGCGTGAAGTAGGGGACGTCGTAGAGCTGCTTCGACGCCGTGTAGAAGTTGATGTCGAGCGCGTCGCGGCGGTTTTTCTTTCGCGACAAATGCTCCGTAAGCAGGCAGATTTTTTTCGGCGCGCCGCCGCATTTGTGCTTTGTGTAGGTGTCGGTGAAAATTCCCTTTCCGCCCTTCTCGGCGAATTTTTGCACGGCGTCCCGCGTCTTGATTGCGCCCGAATGGCAGTAGATGCAGTGCGCGTTTCCGACGCCGAGCGACTTTTCGTCGATGCCGTCAATCAAGTCCCAGCGCAGGACAAGGCCGGGGGTGAGCACAAGGAAGTCGTAGCCGATTTTCTGCCCGCCGAGAGTCGCAACCGTTTTCGCGTCGGGGTCAACCGCAGCGACCGAGTCTTTCACCCATTTCGCGCCGTCGGGAATGCAGTCTTTCTGCGGCTTGTACACTTCGTCGGGCTTGTAGACGCCGCCCGCGATTAGCGTGAATCCCGGTTGGTAGTAGTGCGTTTCGGCGGGGTCGATAATCGTGATGTCTGGCGATTCGAGCATGCGCAGCAGTCTCGCCGAAATGTCGATTCCCGCAGCACCCGCGCCGATTACCACAACCTTCGCCTTCGCGCCGCTTTTCGGCGCGGCGTAGGTGTTGGAAACCGCAGTCGCGGCGGCTGCGGTTTCCAA
>JAJXPD010000066.1 GCA_021641325.1 Opitutales bacterium | reverse complement strand
GCAAATTCCTTTGCAGGCGGGCTAAGCACGACGCAAATTCCTTTGCAGGCGGGCTGACCGACGATAAGGCGGGGTAAGCCGCAAAAGCCGTAGGCAGGCGGGCTAAGCGCGCCACAAAAAACACGCAAAGCTATTTTTTCTTCTGAGAGCCGAACTCGAAAGAGGAGATTTCGTATTTTGCCGAAATTTCGCCCTCGGAATTGCCGTCGAAAACGGCTTTCGAGAACGTAGCATAGGGTTCGAGCTTGCGCATTTCCGCTTCGAAGTCGGCAAGCCTGCCTAAGTCGGCGCGGCGGCACGAAAGCGTAATCGTGTTGATTTTAAAACGCCCCGCGTCCCTTTCCGACACGTTCGAAAGCGAGTATTCAAGCGCGGCGGCGCGGGCGCACTTTTCGGTTTCGAGCTGCAAGGCAAGCGGCGCAAGGGTTTTGTTTACGTCGAAAGACGCGAGAATGCCGTCAAGCTCGCGCGAGATTTCGCCCGACATTCCGACGACGGTTTTTGCGGTTTTGATTCGCGCCTCAAGCGTCGAACGCTCCGAATCGGCGCGGGCAAAGCCCCTTGTCAGGAAGGAAAGCCAGCCGAACGCGGCAACGGAGGCCACACAGCAGAGCAACAGACGTTCGCGGGGATTTAGTTTGTCGAAAAATTTTTTCATTTCAAAACCACGCCGAGAACGAATTTTGCCTCGCCGCGAGAAGTCTCCGATTTAAGCTCGGCGGAGGCAACAGCGGGATTCTTTTTGAGGGCGTCGAGATATGCGTTAGTCTCGCCTATCGTCGCCGCATAGCCGCGTATTTCGACGGAATTCGGCGAAGTCTGCGTGTAGCGCAAAAACCGCACCTTTTCGGGACGGTCGGCATTGAGCAGCGCGAGCGACTCCACCGCGCGGAGCTTTTTGCACGAAAATCTGCGAAGCTCCGCAAGCCGCTCCGCGCGAGACTCTATCTCCTTCGCCTGCGGCTCTATTTCCGCAAATTCCGCCGCCATGCGCGACACCCCGCACTCCCCGAACCACAGCACAATCTGCCCCAAGAGCAGGAGCGCGAACGCAAGCGGGACAAGCCGCAGACACGCCGATTTCAGCCGTTCGGCGCGGCGTTTTTTTGCGAACGCGCGGACGATTTCGGCGTCGCGCACGTCGAGGGTCGCGAGAGCCTTTTCGGGAATGCGGAACACGGCTTTCGGAACTGCCGCGCCCGACAAAAGAGAGCCTTCCCCGTCGAATTCCGACACAAGCCCGTCGGAAACGACAAACATTCGCCCGCCGCCCGCTGAACCCGATTCCGCACGAAGCGCGGCAATGTCGGCGGACGCGTCCCCCGAATTTTTGCGGGAGCACAAAGAGACAATCGCCCCATCGGAAAATTCGGCAATCGAAATACAGCTCGGCGAGCGCACAAGCGCGAAGCCGTCGGACACCCCGCACAACGGCAGCAGCGACACGGGCGCGACCACGGGAGACTCCGCCTCCGCGCCGTCAAGCCCCGCAAAGACGCGCTCGGCCAAGCCCGAAAAAACGTGCACCCTGCCGCCAACGCGCAAAAAGCCCGTGCGCATGCGCTCGGCGGGCATGGGCGAGTTTGTCTCCACCCACGTTTCGACGAATCCGCGCAAATCGGCGTCGGAAAGCGATTCGGGCGCGTCGAGCGTCTTCGCAAAAAACGCGCCGTCGTCGGCAAATATGATTTTGTCCGCCATATAAAGGGGTAAACGCGCGGCGCGCAAAAAAGTTTCGCAAAAAAAGCTACTGCCCCGCGCGGGGGTTCATTGCTTCGAGAATGTTCATCGCGTGCGAGTTCACGCGCTCGCACGCCGAAAGAATTTCGATAAACAGAATGCCGCCGCGCGTAACGCCCGTGGACTCCATCTGGCGGATAGCCTCGCGGCGCAGAGCCTTGCGCCCCAAGTCGAGCTTTTCGCGCATTTTAAGCGAGCTGTCCAAGTCGGCCGCGCTGATTTCGCGCGAGTTCAGGCTCGTGTCGGCGAACTGGACAAACTTGTTCATCTCGGCGCAGAACTCCATAAAGACCTGCGATTTGAGCATTTCGTCGAAGAACTGCTTGCGGTAGCGTTTGCGGGCAAGAGTGATGAGGCGGTAGCAGGAGTCGCACATTTCCTCCAACTCGGGGACGATAATCATGTTCCTTGTGACGATTTTTATGCTGTTTTGGCTGAGGTCGTGCGCGGAACATTTGACGAAAAAGTTTGTGAGGGCAATCGAGAGCTTGTCGGACTCCTCCTCCAAGTCGCGCAGACGGGCGACCTCCGAGCTTAAATCCTTGTCGGGATTCTGAATCACATAGACGAAGCCGTTGAACATTTCGCCCGAAAGCTCCGCGAGCTTCACAAGCTCCTTCTGCCCCTCGAAGAGCGCAAGCTCGCCCATTTCGGAGACGTTCGACGTAAGGTATTCTATGCGCTGCAAAGCCGTGCGGTGCTTGTAGCCCGCCCCGCCCTTGATAATCCAGCACGCGATTTTCTCTATCTGCGGAACGAAGCCAATCAGCACGCAAATGTTGGTGAGGTTGAACATTGTGTGGAACATCGCAAGCCGCGCGGGAATCGCCACTTTTTCGAGGGCGGCGTCGCGTGCCGCGCCCGTGAGCGAATCGAAATCCGTAATGCTCATGGCTCTGAGCGTTTCCGCCGCGGGAGTGCCCGCCGCGGGGACGAGCCAGCAGATGAAATCCACAAACCAGTAGAACACCGCAAGCATCCAGACAACGCCCAGCACGTTGAAAAGCAGGTGGGCAATCGCCGCGCGTTTGCCGCTAAGGCTCGCGGGAATTGCCGCCACAAGCGCGGTCATGGTTGTGCCGATGTTTTCGCCCAAGACGATTGCCGCGGCGAGGTCGAGGGTAATCCAGCCCTTTGCCGCCATCGTAATTGTAATCGCGATTGCCACAGCCGACGACTGCACCACAAGAGTAAGAATCACCCCGAACGCCAAGAAGAGCAGGACCGAAAGGAAGCCCATGTTGGAGTATTCGCGAATCCACTCCAACACCTCGGAGTGCGACTGAATGTCGGGCACTGAATTTTTGAGGTATTCAAGCCCCATGAACAGCAGTCCGAAGCCTACCAGAAATTCGCCCGCGCTTCGCCAGCCCGCCCGCTTGCAGAACGAGACCACAACGCCCACGCCGATAATCGGCAGCGCAATGTCGGCAAGAGAGAACTTGAAGCCCAAAATCGCGATAAGCCACGCGGTGGTCGTCGTGCCCAAGTTCGCGCCCATTATCACGCCGATTGCCTCGCGCAGGGTAAGCAGACCCGCGTTGACGAAGCTTACCACCATCACGGTCGTCACTGTCGAGCTTTGGACGGTCATGGTAATGAACGTCCCCGAAAAGAGCCCGTAGAAGCGGTTGCCCGTCATCTTGCGCATGACCTCGCGCAAACGTTCGCCCGAAAGCTTTTGCAAGCCGTCGCTCATTAATTTCATTCCGAAGAGGAACAAACCCAAGCTGCCGATTATCTGGAATACGGTACCCATAAAATAAAATTTGGCGTTGAATTTGGCAAAAATAATAGTCTAATGCAATTTAATAATTCTCTAACAATGGCATTGATTGTATATTCGGGGGGCTTGGACTCCACCGTGCTTTTGCACAAGCTCGCGGCTGAAAACCGCGCCGACGGCGCGCTGTGGGTAAACTACGGACAGCGGCACGCGCGGGAGCTTGAATGCGCAAAATTCAACTGCGAAAAGCTCGGAGTCAAGCTCGACATCGCCGACCTCTCCGCCCTGCAACCGCTTTTCGGCGACAACGCCCTGACGCAAAAGTCGGTCGAAGTTCCGGAGGGAGGATATGCCGACGAAAGCATGAAGACGACGGTCGTTCCCAACAGGAACATGATTCTCGTGGCGGTCGCCGCCGCCCGCGCAATCGCGATTGGGACGGACTCCGTGGCGTACGCCGCCCACAGCGGAGACCACGCAATCTACCCCGACTGCCGAAACGAATTCGCCGACGCCCTCGACGGCGTCCTGCGCCTCTGCCACTACGAGCCGATTAGGCTCGAACGCCCGTTCGTCGATATGACAAAGGCGGACATCGTAAAACTCGGCGCGGAGCTTGGCGTCGATTTCGCCAGAACGTGGTCGTGCTACAAGGGCGGAAAATTCCACTGCGGAAAATGCGGAACATGCACCGAACGCCGCGAGGCTTTCGAGCTTGCCGGCGTGCCAGACCCCACCGTGTACGAATAGCGATGTCGCAAAAAATTGCAATCTTCACGCTCGGCTGCCGCGTAAACCACTACGAATCGGCGGCGATTGCCGACTCCGCGCGGGAATGCGGCTTCGAAGTCGTCGGCTGGGACGAGCCGGCCGATTTCGGCGTTGTAAACTCATGCGCCCTGACCGTGCTTGCCGAAGCTAAGACGCGACAGGCGATACGCATTTTCGCCCGCGCCAACCCGCACTGCGCCATCGCCGTAAGCGGCTGCTACGCGCAGACCGACCCGCACAAAATAGCGGAGCTTCCCAACGTGAAATGGGTTGTCTGCAACGCGCTCAAAGCCCGCGCCGCGGAGATTATAAAAAGATACCCGCCCTCCGAAGAGCCGCTTGTGCTTTCCGATTCCGCCCTGCCCGCAAGCCCCGAAGCGTCGCGCGGAAACACGCCGCTAGACGACCGCATGAACCTCAAAATTCAGGACGGCTGCGACAACGCCTGCGCCTACTGCATAATTCCCCGCGCGCGCGGGCTGCCCCGAAGCAGGGCTTTCGGCGACATAGTGCGCGACGCCGAAAACCTCGTCTCGCGCGGCGTGCGCGAGATAATTCTTACGGGAATAAACATCGCAAAATTTTCGTCGCCAGAGGGCGGGCTCGCCGACCTCGCAGACAGGCTCGACAAAATCCCCGAACTTCTGCGCCTGCGCCTCGGCAGCATCGAGCCGCCGCACTTCGAACTTGACGCGCTTCTCGAACGCATGGCGGATTCTTCGCACAAGCTCGCGCCGCACCTGCACATATCGTCGCAGAGCCTTTCCGACAACGTGCTTTCGGCAATGCGCAGAAAATACGCCTACGCGGAGTTCGCCGCCACGCTCGAAAAAATCCGCAACAAGTCGGAATACATCGCGGTGGGCACCGACCTAATCTGCGGACACCCGCGCGAGTCCGAAGAGGACTTCGCCCTGACGAAGTCGCGCCTGCTCTCTTCGGGCATGGCGTACGCGCACGTCTTCACGTTCTCGCCGCGCCCCAAAACGCTCGCGGCGGTCATGGACGGGCAGGTACCGGCGGAAATCCGCAAGGCGAGAGCCGCGGAACTGCGGAAAACGGCGGAGGAAATAAGGTCGAAATTCGCCGAAAAAAACGTCGGGAAAATCCGCGAAGTCCTGCTCGAAAACAGGCTCGCCAACGGCGACTACCTCGGCTACACCGACAACTACATGCAGGTTGCCGTAAACATTCCCCAAAGCGGGCTGAAAAACAGGCTCGCGCTCGCGGAAATCGTCGGAAAAATCGGGCGCGAACGCGTTGCCGCGCGGCTCGAAAGGCTTTTGTAGCTACGGGAACAGGAAGCCCCTGTTGCGTATCGCCAAGTCGAGCGACATTTCGAAAATCTTTTTCCCGCCCGCAAAAACCTCCTTTTTGAGCGGAAACTTCACGCCGTTCTCCGCGCGGTAGTCGGAAAATTTGACGAGCGCCTTTTGCGAACCGTCGGAATATTCCGCCGCGAGCATCTCGCCGCTTGCGGCGGCGAAGAAGTAGCGGGTTTTCACCGCCCCGTTTTCGACGGCCACAACTTCGGCGTCGCGCCCGTCGAAAATCTCCGCGCCCGCGTAGGACACCGCGGAGCTGTCGTCGGCGTTTTCCGACTGCGGGAAAAACGCGGAAAACAGCGGTTCGTCGAAGAGCGTCATGGTGCGAACAAACAGCGCGTCGCGCCCCGAAAGTTTCTCCCGCGCGCCCGAAACGCGCATGTCGCGCAGAAGGAACACGCCCGCGCCGAGCCTTTCGGCGAAGTACGCGCGGGTGTCGCCCAGCTTTGCGTAGGTGCGCCCGTTCGGACGCCTGATTCCGTAAAAGCTTTTCTCCGCGCCGCCCGATTTCACGACGCCCTTTACGAGCATGTCGCGGAACTCCGCCGACGTCGCCAATCCGCCCGAAAATTCGTAGAAACTGCGGACAACCGCGTTCGCCTTTTTGTCGGCGATGCCGCCCGAATTTGCCGACGCTTCGGCGGATTCCGCGACGGACGACGACGCGAGCTTTTCGTGGAAGATGAAAATTGCGTAGCCGCACGCGGCGATTCCCGCAAGGCAAACGGCCGCGGCAAGGAAGAATTTGAAAAACGCCGCAAGCCTGCCCGAATGCCGCGCGGGCTGCGCTTCATCGGGTCTTATGTTTGCGCGGAAGGGTTTTCCGCCAGTCGAGTCCGACTCAGCAGGCGCGGTTTCCGCGGACTTTTTCGAAGTTTTTTTTATGTTGAGGTTGCGGCCGCGCCCCGTCTGCGGTTTCGGGCGCGGACGGACCTCCTGCGGGCGGGAGGGCGCAAATTCTGGCGGGAACGCGCCGAAAGGCGGCGGCGGAAGCTCGATAAACTCGACCTCCTCGTCCTCGCCGATTTCTATTTCGTCGCCCGCATCGGCGTACACTATTTCGATTTCTTCGCCGTCTTTGCGGAGAATGCGCGGTTCGCCTTTTTCGGAATCGTCCTCCATTTAGCCTCTCGTCTGACCGTTGCCGTAGATTTTGTACTTGTAGGAGCACAGCTCCTTCAAGCCCATCGGCCCGCGCGCGTGGAGCTTGTCGGTGGAAATTCCGATTTCCGCCCCGAAGCCGAACTCGAAGCCGTCGGTGAAGCGCGTGGACGCATTCCAATAGACAGTGGCGGAGTCCGTTTTGTTCAGAAATTCCTCCGCAGCCGCTGGGTCTGCCGTCACAATCAGGTCGGAGTGCCCCGATCCGTATTTGTTGACGAAATCCGCCGCCGCGTTCACGGAATCGACGATGTCCGCCGAAATAATGAGGTCGATGTATTCGGTCGAAAAGTCCTCCTCCGTCGCGGGTACGAACGGAACGCCCGCGCGGGAGAGAATCGGAGCGCAACGCTCGGAGGCGCGGAATTCAACGCCGCGCGAAACGAGCGCGTTTGCGAGCCTCGGCAGAAGCGCCTCCGCTACGTCCGCGTGCACAATCAGGTTTTCCGCCGCGTTGCAGACGCTCGGACGCTGGCATTTTGCGTTTACCAAAAGTTTCTCCGCCATGTCGGGGTCGGCTGACTTGTCCACATAAACCGTGCAGACGCCCTTGTAGTGCTTGACCACGGGTATCGACGAGTTTTCCACGACGAACCTGATGAGTTTTTCGCCGCCTCTGGGAATTATGCAGTGAACGTATTTGTCGAGCTTCAAAAGCTCTCCGAAGGCGGCGCGGTCGGTTGTGGGAATCATTTGGGCGCAGTCGGGGTCAAGCCCCGAAGCCGCGAGGGCCTCGGAAATGATTTCCGCAAGCACGCCGTTTGTTTTGAAGCATTCGCTGCCGCCGCGCAGAATCGACGCGTTGCCGCTTTTTAGGCAGAGCACCGCGCAGTCTACCGTGACGTTCGGGCGGCTTTCGTAGATGATTCCGATTACGCCTATCGGCACGCGAACCTTGTCTATGCGCAGTCCGTTGGGGCGCACGGTAGATTCGATTATTTCGCCGACGGGGTCGGGGAGCTTGGCGACCTGCCTTGCGCCCTCCGCCATTGCGGCGATTTTTTTGTCGTTCAGCGAAAGGCGCTCGAGCATGGGCGCGGAGATTTTCCCCCGCGCCGCCTCCACGTCGAGGGCGTTCGCCGCCTTGATTTCGTCGGCGCGCGCAAGCACGGCGTCGGCGATTTTTTCTATCGCGGCGTTCTTCGCTTCGGAGGAGTACGACGCAAGTTTAAGCGACGCCGCGCGGGCGCGCTTTGCAATTTCGAGAACTTCGCTCATTGTATTTGCGATATTTTTTTGATGTATTCGCAGCGTCTTTCGATTTCGTCCAGCCCGTTTTCTTCGAGCTTGTAGCACGAGAACGACTCGACCGTCATCGACGCCGTCGCCGCCCCCGCGAGCATGCCGAGCTTTATCGACGCAAAGTCGGTCTTTCCGCAGCCCGCAAGGTAGCCAGCCAACGCGCCCGCAAAAGAGTCGCCCGCGCCCGTCGGGTCGTGCAGCGACGCCACGGGATAGGCGGGAATCGTGAAGAATCCGTCTTTGTGGAAGAGCATTGCGCCGTATTCGCCCGTCTTTACAATCGCGCTTTCCGCGCCGAGTTTAAGCAGGGTGTTGCCCGCAACTATTATGTTGCTTGTGTCGGCGAGCATTTTCGCCTCGGAGTCGTTGACGATAAGCAGGTCGCAGCGGCGCACGAGCTTCATAAGCGCGTCGCGCTCCGTGCCTATCCACAAGTCCATCGTGTCTAGCACGACAAACTTCGGCTCGCGCACCAAGTCGAGAACCGCCGACTGCACCGCGGGCGAAATGTTGCCCAGCAGCACAAAGCCAGCGTTGCGGGCGTTTTCGTCGAGAGCGGGTTTGAAATCTTCGTACGCGTTCAGGCGCACGTCGAGCGTCTCGCGCGAGTTGAAGTTTTCGTGGTATTTTCCGCGCCAGAAAAACGTGGGCTTTGCGGAGTCGAATTGGAGGTTCGAGATGTCCACCGAACGCGCGGTGAGGCGCTTGATGTCGGATTCCTTGAAGTCGTTCCCAACGACCGCCGAGATGATTGTCGGCGCGAAGTAGGACGCCGCCAGCGCCGCGTAGCTCGCCGACCCGCCGAGAATGAAGTCGGCGGAATCGTCGGGAGTTTCGATGCAGTCGTAGGCGACCGACCCTATAACCAAAAGTTTTTCCGACATCTTCTACTTTTTCAGTTGCGAGATGATTTCGTCGGCGAATTCGGAGCACTTTACCTCTTTCGAACCCGCTATGAGACGCGCCAAATCGTATGTGACAACCTTCGCGCCGATTGCCGATTCAAGCCCCTTGATGATGAGGTCGGCGGCCTCGTTCCAGCCGAGGTAGCGGAACATCATTTCGCCCGAAAGGATTACCGAGCCGGGGTTCACCTTGTCGAGGTTTGCGTACTTGGGCGCGGTGCCGTGGGTGGCCTCGAAAATCGCGTGTCCCGTGGTGTAGTTGATGTTGCCGCCGGGAGCGATGCCGATGCCGCCGACCTGCGCGGCGAGCGCGTCGGAGATGTAGTCGCCGTTGAGGTTGAGCGTCGCCACGATGTCGTATTCGGCGGGACGCGTGAGAATCTGTTGCAGGAAGGCGTCGGCAATGCAGTCTTTAACGACAATGCCGTTGGGCAGTTTGCACCACGGGCCGCCGTCGATGGGCTGCGCGCCGAATTCTTCGCGGGCGACTTTGTAGCCCCAGTCGCGGAACGCGCCTTCGGTGAACTTCATGATGTTGCCCTTGTGGACGAGGGTAACGCTCTTGCGGTTCTGGGCTATCGCGTAGTTGATTGCCGAGCGGACAAGACGCGCCGTGCCCTCTTCCGAAACGGGCTTGATGCCTATGCCGCTCGATTCGGGGAAGCGGATTTTCGCGTATCTGGCGGGAAAATTCTCCTTGATGAAGTCCTCGATTTTCTTGGCGTCGGGAGTGCCGCGTTCGAATTCGATGCCCGCATAGATGTCTTCGGTGTTTTCGCGGAAAATCACCATGTCGACGAGGTCGGGGCGTTTTACGGGGCTGTCTACGCCCTTGAAATAGCGCACGGGACGCTGGCAGACGTAGAGGTCAAGCTCCTGCCTGAGCGCGACGTTGAGCGAGCGTATGCCGCCGCCGATGGGTGTAGTGAGCGGGCCTTTGATGCCGACCAGATATTTTCTGAACGCGTCGAGGGTGTCCTGCGGAAGCCACGAACCCGTTTTATTGAAAGCCTTTTCGCCCGCAAGGACTTCGAGCCATTCGATTTTACGCTGTCCGCCGTAGGCCTTTTCGACCGCCGCGTCGAACACGCGAACCGCCGCCGCCCAGATGTCGGGTCCGATTCCGTCGCCTTCGATGAAGGGCATTACGGGCCTGTCGGGCACTATTAATTTTCCGTTTTCGATTTTGATGATATTGTCGCTCATAAATGTAAAAAAATGCGTCGCAGATTAGAATACGAAAAGCCGCCCTCCCACAAGCAAAAAATAAGGACTTGCGGCGCAAAAAAACGCTCGACAATCGGCGCGGGGAATGAAAAAAACGCGGCAATGAACGTCGTCGTGATAAGACACCCTCGCGAGAACCTGAAAAAGTGCTCCCTGCGCCATTTGCACGGCCGCCCGAACTTCGAATTTCTGGCGGCCTCCGACGGATTTTCGTTCGACGCGTCGGGCTTCACCCTGCTCGAAATCGGCGCGCCAGAGATGTCGCCCGCCGACGCCGACCGACCCGTGCTTTTGCTCGACTCCACATGGCATTTGCTGCCGCGCATACGCAACAAAGTCTTCGGGAATTTTGTGTCGCGCTCGCTGCCGCCATCGATAAAGACGGCGTATCCGCGCGTGTCCAAAATGCACTCCGACCCGCACGGACTCGCGACCGTAGAGGCGCTCTACGCCGCGCTGAAATTCGCGGGAACGCCCGACATCGAAATTTTGCGCGGCTACATGTTTGCGCCGAAGTTTTTGCAGCTTAACGGGTGGCTGTCCGACGCCCCCGACGGATTTTTCGACACTCCCGAACGCTTCTACCGCTTCGAATAAGCCGCGCAAATCGGGCACAAAAAAAGCCTTTCGGATTCCGTCCGAAAGGCTTTTTTG
>JAJXPD010000065.1 GCA_021641325.1 Opitutales bacterium | reverse complement strand
TGCGGCTTTGTGCAGCAAGGCGACGGGAGTGTACTCACGTACATGACCGAAGCCGCGCAAGCAAAACGCATTTATACGCCGACCCCGCAAGCCCTCCTAAATCTCCTTGCACGCATTGAGCGTGCCAACACTACCCCCTACTTTTCGGAGAATCCGTCCGGCAGGAACCATCGCGCCTTGTAGATTCTGCCGCCGTCAAGCGTCCCGACCCTGCGCGTTTTCGACGCGCCGAACGACACCGATGCGCTCCACCATTTGACTTCGGGTATGAGCGAAATTATTTCGCCGTCGGGCGACGAAAGCGACACGCTTTTTATCCGCCCCACCCCGCACACGTCGGCGAATTTGCGCGAGACGGAATCGAAAAGCACAACGCCCTTATGCCCCGTAATAAACATGATTTTCGACGACGGCAACGGGTACAAATCGTGCCCGACTACCGCTTTTTCGGGCAGCGGATATTCGGCGGTTTTTTCGAGTTCTGGCGAATCGGAGTCGAAGTTGTATTTGTAGGCTTCGAGAGTCTTTTTGCCGAGCGCCCACAAAATTTTCTGCGAAGCGTCCCACACCACGCCGTGCGCAAATTCGAGCGGATACGTTTTTTTCGACGCGCACGGAACGCCCTCCGCCGCGTTTTTTGCCGCAAAAACCGTCAGCATGTTGCCGTCGGACGACGCAACCGCGATATTTCCGTCGGGAAGCAGGCATGCAGAATGCACGTTCCCGCCGGCGTACATAAAGCGAACAACGCGCGAATCGCGCACGCGCACGAGCGCAACGCCCCCTTTCGACGCCGCGACTAAAACGTGGGTCGCGCCGAGCACCGGCTTTGCGTCGCTGGGATTGCCGAACCATTCGGCGTATTTCGCGGGCATTCCGTCCGTCTTCAAGGGGTTCCAGCTCCACAAAACGGCGTCGGGAGAATTCCAGTCTTTCGAGGAGTCCAAAAGCAGAATTCGGCGCGATGCCTGTTCGGAGGCGAGCACTGCGGGAAGATTTTTTACGTTCACCGCCGAAGCGTCCGACATCTTCGCCGAAACGAACACTGCGGTTTCCTCCAACGAACGCTCGCCGACGCACGCCGAAAGCAGCGATACCGACGCCGAGGCAAGAAGCAGCGCAATCAGTTTCATGCGCCCCCCTGTCTTCTGCGGCGCGGAGTCTGCGTCAGGTGCGCGCCGAAAACGATGTTGATGTTCGCCTTGTTGTTGACCGCCCAGCCGTTGGCGTCGAGCAGCGGCGCAAGGTTGCGGAAGCCGAGCTTCATCGCCGCGATTATCACAGACGGAAGCGAAATCGCCAGAATCACGCCGACAATGCCGATTGGCATCCACGGTCCAAGCCTTACGAACGCGCCCAAAATCATGCCGAACGCCGTCGTAATGCCGCCGACGGCAACGCCCAGCGCGGCGACCGTGCCGATGTCGATTTTCTTCGTCTTGTCGTCCACGATTTTCCCGCTTCCGAGATTCGCCGCAACCGACTTGTCGGCGTCGAGGGCGCGTTTTGCAATCTGCTCGCTCACCCATTTGACGAGCCGCTTGTAGGGCGAGAAGAACGCCTGCGCGATGCCGATTGGGTTGTCCACGATTTTCACGACGGTCGCGTCCCAGTCGCGCCCCGCACGGTCGTAGAAAATTCCGTTTTTGCCCACGATGAGGTCGTCGGAATCGCCCGCTGTGACGACCGCCACAATGTTCATATCCGCCTCGCCCTTGCGTTTGCAGACGCAGTAGAGCAGGTAGCCGTAGGAGAGCGACGCCATCGCCGAATGTTTTGCGACGTCCTCGACTTTTATGCACAAAGAGCACATGCGCCCGTCGATGTAGAGCTGTCCGAACTGGAAAATTGCCTCAGCCTTGTCTTTGTAGAACGACTGGAAGCTCACGAAATTGCGCAGCAGCGGGCACAGGCTTTTGTTGAGCCGCACGAGCTTTTCGACCTTTTCGATTTCGGCGACTTCCGCCGCAACCGAAGCCTCGGAAACGAAAGCGTCGGCGAAGCGCGTTTTTGCGTCGCCAGCGAGGATTTCGCGCAGGCGCGAGCCGCCGATTTTTTCGGCGTCGGTCGCGGGCTTTGCCGCGCGCCACGCGGCATACGGGGCGAAAGTATCGGCGATTTTCTTCCAGTCCGCCTTCGAGATTTTCGTCGAAGCGCAGACGGGCTTGGCGACGAGTTCGGCGAACGCCGCAAGCGGCGCGCGCCACGCGGGGTTGACGTCGCCCGAAAGGTCGAGAGTGCCGTCGGCGGAAACGAGAGCCGCGGGCAGGTTTTTGAGGGAGGCGTCGCACGGGCCGACTTCCGCCGACAGGATTTCGGCGAAACGCGCGGCGGTTGCGTTGACCGACGCGGAGGCGTCGGGGGCGAAGCGGAGGACGTCAACCCGCACGAAAAAGTCGTCGATTTTTTCCTTCACGGCGGAATACGCGGCGAAGGCGTCCGCCGTCGATTCCCCAAGCGGCGAAACCGCCGAATCGGCGTTGCCGGCGTCGAGCCACGCCGTGTACGCGGCGGCGTCGGCGAAGAACTTTTCGACGTCGGCGGCGTCGATGCCGTCCTTTCCCGAACGGTCGGTCTTGGGAGTGGAGACCGAAAGAATGTCGGCGAAAACGGGTTTGAGGACGTCGTCGCACGAAAGTTCGGTTATGATTCCGTCGGCGTTGAACGCGCCCGCCGCGAAAATCTTTGCGGTGTCGGCGAAGTCGGAGACGGAAATTTTGCCGTCGCCCGCCTTGCCGAGATTTGCAAGAACCGTTTTCGCGGAGGAAAGCAGCGTTTTGCCCTCGCTTGTTTCGGTGTTTATTTGCGAAAGTTCGAGGGTGTCGGACTCTTCGAAAAGTCTTGAAACGTCGGAGAGCGAGGCGCACGTCCATTCGGCGGCGGAAACGATGTCGCCGTAGCGAAGCCGCCCGTCGGCGTCGGCGTCGAGCATGGAAAGCAGCTTCGAGTCGAACATCAAGCCCGACGTGGGGCATGCGAGCGCAGACCACAGCTTTTTGTCGAGTTTGCCGAGATTTTTGATGTCGTCGGCGGTGTTTATGGCTGCCTGATATGCGCCGCCCGCTTTAAAAAAGTTCCAACGGTGTCCGATTTCTTTTTTCATAATGTCGCCCTTTAAAATAATCTTTGCCGCGCCTGTATGTCAACTGCTTATTGCGAAGCCGACCGGGCGCGGAAAAACTCAGCCGCGCGGAGCGGAGTTTCGGAGCGCGGCGGCAATCAGTGCTCCCTGAGGTATTTCAGATTTTTTTCAATAATCGGGAAGGAATCCCTGTATGTGCCGTCCTCTATCACGAAAAATCCGTCGAAGCCCTGCGAATCCACCTCTTTCAGAATCGCCTCCATGTCGAGAACGCCCTCGCCGTAGACCGCGCAACCGCTTTTGAGGTCGCCGAATTTCTGCTGGTCTTTGAGGTGTATTTCGATGAGCTTGCCGCGCACGCTCTTGAAACCGCCCACGACATCAAGCCCGGAGCGCGACCACGCGCCGTTGTCGGCGCAAATGCCCACGTTTTTGTAGTCTTTGAGGATAGTCATCAGGAACGCGGGGTCGAAGTGGCGGTAGGCGGGGTTGTCGGGCTTGCGCTCGTGCGAATGCAATGCCATTTGCAGTCCGTACTCGGCGCAGATTTTGTTCCAAATCGGAATGGTGTCCTCCATAGCCTCGGTGACGACGGTCTTTGCGCCCATTTCAGCCGCGAACTCGCAAACCTTGCGGATATCGGCTTCGGTCTTGCCGCCCACGCAACCGTACGAAACCATCTGAATGCCGTTGTCGGCGAGAAGTTTTTTTGCGAACGCCTTTTGCTCGGCGGTCATGTTGTGGCCGAATTTTGCGTTGGGCAGTTTGTCGGAAAGAGACTGGCCGGGGTAGCATTCAACATACTTCACGCCCATCTTCGCCAATCGTTCGACGGAATAGTCGAATTTGTGGAAGTGCGTAGACCACATCTGAACCGCAATCTTGCGCGGTCGTTTTGTTTCGGCCGACATGCACGAGCAAAGCGCGAAAACCGCCGACACCGCCGTCAATACAAAGAGTAATTTTTTCATGGTAGCAGTCTACAAAACCGGCGCGGGAAATCAAGACCAAGCGTCGCGAACGGCGGAAAAGTCAAAATAGTGAAAGGACGCGGCAACAGAGCACAAAAAAGGCGCGGAATCGACCGCGCCCGAAATTTCGAAAGCCGAAGCGAAAGGATTTTTAGTGCGAGCGCAAGTACTCCACACACTCTTTGACTTCCGCGAGGTTGTTCGCAAAATTGTCCTCGTACTCAATCATGAAGTAGCCGTCGTATTTCTGGCGGTCGAGTTCAGCCAAGAGCGCGGGCAGGTCGAGAACGCCCTTGCCGTATGGAACGGTCTTCGCTTTGAGGTCGTCGAACTTGCTCATGTCCTTGAAGTGGAGCATTGCGATTTTCCCCTCCAAAATCTTGTACGCCGCGACGCCCTGAATGCCCGAACGCGCGTAGTGCCCGTTGTCGGGGCATGCGTAGACGTTTTTATAGTCGCCGATTGCCGCGCGGGTGATGTTCGGGTTGAAGTAGGAGTTGCGCTTTACGATGTCGGAAGCGTGGTTGTGGAGAGCCATTTTCAGACCGTACTGCTGGCAGTATTTGTCCCATAGCCCGATTGTGCTGCCGACGGATTCCGTCAGAATCAGCGGAATGTCGAACTCTTTTGCGAATTCGCACATTTCCTTGATTTTCGCCTCTTCCGTGGGAGTGCGCACGCCGAAGCTTGCGATTTTTATGCCGTTGTCGGCGAGAAGCTTTTTGAGATACGCCTTCTGCTCGGCATTCATCTCGGGGCCCGTCTTGACCTTCGGGAATTTTGCGCTGAGCGCGGTGCTCGAAAGCCCGATTGCGTCTACCCCCATGTCTTTGAGAAGCGGAATAACCTCGTCGAGATTGCGCTTGTAGAACGTGAACATTGCCACGCCCACTTTGCGTTGCGGTTTTGTTTCCCCCTGCTTGCTCGGACAGCACCCGAACATAAACAGAGCAGCCATCATGTATATCAATACTCTCTTCATACGATTGAAATATTGAACCACCCCAGCCTAAAAAATCAAGCCTAAAGCAGGCTGCAGCCTGCACGGCGTCGGAACTTCGTTCCTTTCTGTGATAATGCGGCGCGGGTATACCCGCGCCTTTCCCCGATTAGTTCGTATTGCCGTTGGCAATTACTGGCGTTGGGATTATAGTACGTTAGAAAGAAACAAAAATGAATAGACGCGCTTTGCGCGGAGAGAAAAAAACGGAAATCCAAAAACATGGAATTTCCGCTTTTTTGTAAACTCTACTTTTATCCCAAAGCACTCTAAAAAACTTCGTGCGTTAGCACTGTAATTTTAGGCGCGTTAGAGTGCCGTTCAGGCGGTGGCCTTCTGTAATTTTAGGGGCGTACGCGGCTATCCGCAAACACAAGTCGGCTCGCGAAACGCCCTACTCCACTTTTATCCCAGTGCACCCTAAAAAACTTCGTGCGCCAGCACTCACTTGTTAGGCGCGTCAAAATACTTTCATAAGGGCGGCTTTGCGCGCGGCACAGGGCGCGTAGCATACTTGGCGTATGTAAGCGGTCTGGAACGCGCGTGAAACGCCCTTAGGGAAGTATTTTCACGCGCCGTCTCGCGCCGTATCTTAATGGTTGCGCAGATAGTTCAGACACTCCTTGACTTCCGCCAAGTTGTCTTCGAACTTTGTTTCGTACTCAATGATAAAGAAGCCCTTGTATCCCTGTCTGTCGAGCTCGGCGAGCATGCCCTTTGTGTCGAGAACGCCCTTGCCGTAGACGGCGGGTTTGTTCTTTGCGCAGATTTCGGACAAATCCTTGAAGTGGACAGACGAGATTTTACCTTCGTAGGTTTTGAGGGCGTCAATCGGGTTTATGCCCGCGCGCGCCATGTGCCCGACGTCGGGGTTCATCTTGACGAATTCATAGTCTTTCACGAGCGGGAAAATATACGCGGGGTTCCAATATTTGTTCGGGCCGTTGTGGTTGTGGATGCCCATTGTCACGCCGTACTTTTTGCCGACCTTTTCCCAAACGGGGAAAAGCCCTACGGGGCATTCGGTTAAAACGCGGTCGCAACCGAATTCCTTAACGAATTTGCAGAGGTCTTCGATTTCCTTTTCGTTGTTGGCGTACGCCACGCCGAAGCTTACGAGTTTGAGGTTCGCGTCTTTGAAGAGCTTTTTCATGAACGCCTTTTGCTCTTCGGTCATGTACTGGTTTGTGAGCACTCCGGGGAATTTGTCGCTGAGGCGCTGCTTGGGGTAGCACTCGACGCCGTCGAGACCCAAGTCTTTGACTTTATTGACGGCTTCCTCCAAGGTGAACTTGTTGAAAGTGTACATCTGCACCGCGACGTTGCGGTGTTTGGGTTGTTGTTCGGTTTTTTCGGACGACGCGCAGCCGAAAAGCAGCGTCGCCATTGCGAGTAAAGCGATAATTTTTTTCATACGGGTAGAAAAAATGGCGTCGGGACGCAACTCTTGCAAGGCAATTTTGTCGAAACTGAAAAAAAATGCTTCACAAAACTGGAAAAAATCGAAAGATTGGAATCTACTTTTAGCAATCCATATAACAACAAAAAAAGGCACAATGATGGACAGAAGACAATTCGCAAAGACGGCACTCGCGGCGGCGGCAACGGCAACATTCGCAAAGGGGGCGTTCGCGGCGGCGGACCCGAAGTCGATAGCATCGTCGACCGCGCCCTACAAATGCAAATTCTCGCCGAACCTCGGGCACTGCAAGGCGTCCACACAGGGGCTTTCGGAAGTCGACAAAATCAAGTTCTTCTACGACTGCGGCTTCCGCGGGCTCGAAGACAACGGCATGCCCAACCGCAAGGTCGAAATTCAGGAGGCGATGGCGAAGCAGATGTCGAAGCTCGGCATGGAAATGGGCGTATTCGTCGCGCACGCCGAATGGAAAAACGCGTCGATGACGGGCAACAGGCTCGACCTTAGCAAACGCGTTGTAGACAAAAAGGCATGCCGCGCCTACTGGAAGGAAAAAATGGAAAAGGCTGTGGAAGTCGGCAAGCGCGTCAACGCGAAATGGTGCACGGTTGTCCCCGGACTCGAAGACCCGATGGTCGAACCCGAATACCAGTTTGCGAACGTCGTCGAACACCTCAAATGGTGCGCGGAAATCGTGGAAAAGGCGGGGCTGATTATCGTGCTTGAACCCCTCAACATCAAGAACCACCCCAGCCTCTGGCTCAAACGCATTCCGCAGGCGTACGCGCTCTGCAAGGCGGTCGGCAGCCCGAACGTCAAGATTCTCGACGACCTCTACCACCAGCAGATTACCGAGGGCAACCTCATCATGAACATCGACGCTGCGTGGGACGAAATTGCATACTTCCAGCTCGGCGACGTTCCGGGACGCAAAGAACCGCTCACGGGCGAAATCAACTTCAAAAACGTATTCCAGCACATTTGGAACAAGGGCTACCGCGGAATCATCGGCATGGAACACGGACAGAGCGACAGAACCGCCGCGGGCGACAAGAAACTGCTCGACGCCTACCGCGCAGTGGACGTCGCATAGGCGGCGATTCCAAGCAGGCGTTTTCATGGGCGGACTTCCCCGTTGCGGGAAGCCGCCTTTTTTGTTCCGCGCAACCGCCCCGCCCGCCGCACAATTTTGAGCAATAAACAAAAATTAGCTTGAAGTCGGCGCGCCATTTTTTTACATGTTTATATTTTAACAAAGAACGCGCGGAACGCCCGCCGTTCGGGAAAACACTGTTATCAACTGCTATCTATTATGAGAAAGAAACTACCGACACTCGCGGCGGCGTTGCTCTTCGCCGCCCTGCCCGCGCTGGGCAACATGGAAACGGTTTTCGAGGAAGACTTCGAAAATCCCGAAACGAGCAAATTCGCGGAAGTCGCAAAATTCGAGCCTGAAATCGCCACGGAAGTCGCGGGCAGCAAGGCGATATCGGGCAACGGCTCGATGATGTTCGACACGCGCGGCAAAAACTGGGGCTGGCAATCTATATGCACCATTCCGCTGAACAAGGAGGGAATTTACAGACTCTCGCTAACATGCAAACTGCTCGAAACCGAAAATAACAAACACGTGGCAGTCGCAGTCGCCATGCGCGAAATCAAGAACGGGGAAAAGACGCGCATCTCCGCCCGCTGGATTCAGAAAGACAACAAAAAGGACCATAAAAAAGCGCAGAGAATAGAAGTCGCCGGCAGGCTTCCGACAAATTCGGGCGAATTCGACATCGTCGCCGAGCGCGGAATTAAAATCGAAATCGACGACATCAAAATCGAAAAATTCACCGCCGACCCCAAGGGCGCGTGGATGTTCGACAACGACGCGTTCATCGGCATGACATTCACGCCCGCCAACCCCGAATTCCACAACTTCAAGGAGAAATTCCTGAACTACTCGAAGGAGGAGTTCTTCCCGTTCATCGACAAGTACGGACAATTCAAACACAAAGACTGGATTGACAAAATCACCTGCGACGAAGACTTCGCAAAACGCATGGAGGCGGAAAAGAAGTTCTACAAGAAAATCGGGAAAATCCCCAACCGCGACCAGTTCTGCGGGCTCGTTCGGGAAGACCAAAAATACGAGGCTACGGGGCACTTCCGCGTGCAGAAAATCGACGGCAAATGGTGGTTTATCGACCCCGAGGGCAACCTGTTCTGGTCGTTCGGCATAACCTGCGTCGGCAACCTCGACCTCACGCCGATTACCGACCGCGAATCGTACTTCGAAGACGTCTCCGACAAACGCTTCATGAAAAAATCGAACTGGGGACTGCACTACTATAAAGACAAAGTTTACGACTCCTACGGATTCCTCGAACGCAACCTCGTGGCGAAATACGGCGACAAATACAGGGAAGTTTACGGAGACGTCTCCGACGAGCGCATGCGCATGTGGGGCTTCACAACCTACGGGTGCTGGTCGCAACACTACATCATAAGCAGGGGCAACTTCCCGTTCACGGCGATTGCGACGTCGGGCAAGGCGGAAAGCTTCAAGACCGACGTAAAAATACACGCATATTGGCGCGACTTCCCCGACTTCTTTACGCCCAATTTCGAGGAAAACACCTTCAAACGCGTAGCGCAGCTTTCCAAACTCATAAACATGCCCGCATGCGTCGGCGTGTTCGTGGACAACGAACTTCCGTGGCAGTTCAAGCCGCTGACGACAATCAGGGCGCTGCTCGGCTGCCCCGCGACACAGTATTCGAAAATCGAATTCCGCAAGGATTTGGAGGCTAAATACGGCACAATCGAAAAACTCAACGAAGCGTGGAACGCAAGGTACGCAAGCTGGGACGACTTCCTCGCCAAGCGCGACTTCTTCCCGAGAACAAAGGCGGGCGAAACCGACATGCTCGCATTCGAGGAGAAAATCTACGTCCGCTACTTCAAGACCTGCCGCGACGCAGTAAAGGCGGCGGCTCCGAATACGCTGTATCTCGGCTGCCGCTTCGCGTGGAGAAATACGCTTGTAGAGAAGGTCGCCTCGCGCTACTGCGACGTCATCAGCTACAATGTATACTCCGACAACATTACAGCATTCTCGCCCGTGAAGGGCTGCGAAGACAAACCGTCGCTCATCGGCGAATTCCACTTCGGGAACACCGACAAGGGCGTGTACGGCGGCGGGCTCAATCCGCGCGTGACGGTCGAAGCCCGCAAAAAGGCGTTCGAAAACTACGCAATCAGCGCATTCGAAAACCCGAATGTCGTGGGAGCGCACTGGTTCCAATGGTTCGACCTTTGCACGGCGGGACGCTTCAACGCAGCAAACTACGCAATCGGCTTCGTGGACATCTGCGACACGCCCGACTACGTGATAGTGAAAGCCGCCCGCAAGCTCTCGCAAAAGATGTATAAACTAAGACTCAAAGGCGGACAAAGCACAACCCAGAGCGTGGAATCGACAAAAGCCGTCATCGACCTCGACGAAAAATAACATACAAACCCGCCATGCAGAAACGTCCGGAAAAAACTTCCGGACGTTTTTTTTGCGCGCCGATTAGGCTCGAAGCGAATGGAGAAAATGGCTGGCGGATAAATACGGGACGATTGAAAAGCTTAACGACGCATGGAAGCTTCCCAAGCCTCTGCAAAGCTTCGGGGACGTTTCAATGAAGCATTACATGAAGCGCAAGCGCCCCGTCGCGGACTGGTTTCTTTTTATATCGTGGAAACATACGCAGTTTAATAAATTCTGCCGGAAAGTAATAGCCGACGCAAATTACAAGGGCCTTGTGTTCGAGGGCGACGGAAGCCTCCATATGACCGATTCCCTGGCGAGGGCGCAGGACTCCGACATTTGCGCGCTCGACAGATATTATTGCCATCCGAGAGGCGGATTCGGAACGGTCGGCTGCAAGGTTTTCCAGACAAGCGCAATCGGGGACTCCGCCGCCTATTGGCGTTCCACGGCTTCCGTGAAAATAAACAACCGCCCCATGATTATAATGGAATACAACCATTGCCATTGGAACAAATACAAGCATGAATCGGGATTGCTGTTCCCCGCCTATTCGGCATTGCAGGGCTATGCGCAGCTGTTTGTGCACGACACCGCCGTCGCATAACGAAACAAAAATGGAAAAAGCGTTGAAGTTCGACTTGCAGGAGTTTGTCGAAAAAATGAAGACTAAAAACGTTTTGCCGAGAGAAAACCGCCCGATTTTTTCGCTCATCGTCAAAGATAGTGGGATGAGGGTAGAAGAAGTAGAAAAAAAGG